>DAOOCD010000001.1:0-75494 GCA_035408225.1 Cyclobacteriaceae bacterium
GATGAAGAAGAGGGTTTATCAAAATCAGAGCGTGCCGAAGGCTACGTACTTACCTGTGTTGGTCACCCGATGACCGATGATGTGGTGATTGAGATAGGATAATTGTAGCTACTGGATTCTGGATACTAGTTACTAGCACTCAGAATCCAGTATCTATTTTCTACTTCCCGGTCTTAGTAAGTTGTATTCCATCGAAACTCACCTTTGAGACTTTCCCCTTTTCGTCCAATGTAAAGCTGGTATTGATTTTTCCATTCCAGCGTTTGTCATACCACCCCCGGAAGGTATCGTAATGCCAATGACTTACTCTGGCTTTTAAATACTGGTTTGCAACTAAAATCAAGTCCTCATTTTCACGGGTGATTATAACTTCTCCATAAAGTGGGTCGGTGTATTTACCAGTATATTCGTCAAGCGCCAGGGAAGGTTTTGTATCAACCCTGCGAGCAGCTTCAAATGCTTTTTCTTCTTTATCTGCACCCGCCTGAATATTGCTATAGAGGGTATGAAACTCACCACTCCAATCGCGCGTGCCACCAAGTGCAAAATGATCAAAGGCTTTAAACATCAGTGCATGTCTAACTTCTGCGTGATCGTAGTTCCCGAAAACATAAACAGCTAATTTCTCAGACGGCAATTGTCCATGAATAGCCGTTTCTCCTGCAAGGCTTCCGGTATGGAAATTCACTTTTCTTCCTTTGTAATCTTGTTGAAACCAGCCGAGGCTGTAAGTAGTCCAGTTGGGTTTTGTTAGTTGAGCGGTGGGATAAAACTGACTAGCCGTTACCATTACTTGTGGTTTGAACAGTTCAACCCAGGTGGCAGGTTTTACCAAACGTCCACCTGCATATTTGCTACTATCGAGCATACACAAGGCCCATTTACTCATATCATCTGCACATGACCACACACTACCAGCAGGGCCGATAACATCCGCATTGGTTCTTTTGATTACAGTGATTTTGTCTTCGATCAGATAATGTGGATTCGATTGATTCGGATCGTTTACCATCTTCAGCATGGGGTAGGTACGTGTCATATTCAGCGGTTGGAATATTCTTTTCTGAATGAATTCCTCCCAGGGTTGGCCGCTTACTTTTTCAATTACTTTACCAGCTGCGAGATAGAAAATATTTTGATAGATAAAGCTGGAACGCAACGAATAGCTTGGCTTCACCATTTTCATTTTTGATAACACTTCATCACTTGGGATGCTCATGATGCTCCAAAAGAAATCTGCATTGCCAACACCAGAGTTATGGGTAAACAAGTCTCTGATCTTTAGTTCGCGGGTTACATAGGGATCATACAATTGAAAATCGGGTAAGTAATTAATTACTGCATCATCCCATTTTACTTTCCCTTCATCAACCAGCATGGCCATACACGTTGCTGTCATTGCTTTAGTGGTAGAGGCGCACGCAAATAGGGTTTGTGTATCTACGGAATTCGTGGTGCCTAACTCCCGCACTCCATAACCTTTCTTAAAAATTACTTTGCCGTCTTTAACTACCGTGATAGCTAGTCCTGGTACCTGATATAGTATACGGGCGCCTTCAACATAAGTATCGAACGCTTTTATTTGTTGATCGAGATTTTGTGCCTGGGTTATTCCGGCAATGAGAAGGATCAAGGCAAAAAGTAATTTCTTCATAGAAGTATAATTTTAAAGTAGAGTTAATCGAGCCAGTTAAATTCGTTTAATAAAGTAAGAACTAATTCGCGTTTTTCTTCCTGTGGTGTTGGGATGTTGCAGAGCATAATGTAAGTGATATCTTTTTCCGGAATACTAACGAAGTCACCATAAAAGCCACCTTGTGTTCCGGTATGGTAGATCATTTTGTAACCCTCTGGAGTTTGTCCTATAAACCAGCTGTATCCAATGAAAGCATGCGAGTCGCTATTCCAGGTGGGATATTCTTTTATAACTCTGGAATCATCAATTATTTCTTTGCTTAAAAAGGAAGCATCGCGTATAGCTAACTCATAATTCGCCAGTTCTTCTACTGAACTCCATACACCGCCATTGCCGGCAGCAGCAAAGGTAGGTTCTTCTCCATAATCTTTTTCGATGTATCCTTCTTTAGTTTTTAAGTAAGCATGTGAAACTCCTGTGGTGGGATAGGGTCCATCCGTGATCACACTCGTTTTCATGTTGGCTGGAGTAAATATTTTTTCTTTTACTACATCCTGCCATTTTCTTCCGGTAACTTTTTCTATTATTAACGCTAAGGCATTAAATGCCGGATTGGAATATTCATGCCTCGAGCCGGGTTCAAATAATAAGGAATCATTTAATTTAATGGGAGCAAAATTCTCTTCGTCTTTAGCAGTCAAAAGAAATACACTGTCAAGAAAAGTTCTCCGGTTGTCTGGTAATCCGGATGTGTGGGTAAGTAAGTGATGGATGCGAACCTTTTGTGCTATGGCTGGATTTTTGAAATCCGAAAAGTATTTAACTAACGAATCATTTAGGGATAGTTTTCCTTCTCTGGCTAAATCCAGAATTACATTAGAAACAAAAGTCTTTGAAATAGACCCGGTGTTAAATAAAGTTTGTGGAGTAATTTTCTCCCTGGTATTGATATCCGCCAATCCATAGCCCTTTTCAAAAACGATTTTTTTACCTTTCATAATGAGTACCGCACCCCCGGGACCATCCGAACTAAAGGATTCGGAAAAGACAGCATCGATTTTATCATTAAAGGTTGGCTTTTGGTTACATGAAACTACCAAAGCAACCAATAGTAACAGAATACATTTATTCATGTTTTATCTTCATTTATAATTTTGATTGAGTATTAACTTCATGTTTTTGATTTGATGAAATGTTTTGCATTGTCCACTCAATGCGTTTTTCGAATTGATGCTTTCTAACATTACAATTTTGCTTGGTACAAATTTTACACGAAAAGTCGAGGCAACCATCAGAGTGTATAAATAGCTCAAGCGATTCGCCAAACTCATTTCGAACTAAATCGGCCAAATCATCAATATCCTTATGAGCTTCGTGCAGGTTTAAGTACCACGGCTGAGTAAGGTGCGCGTCAAGATGAAGAATAGGTCCGAACTTGATGATCCGCAAGTTGTGAAGATCAATCCAATTTTCTTTTCGGTTGGCATTCAGGGTGGCTACCAATTTTATTAGCAATTCATTGTCTGTTTCATCCATAATGCCAGCTATTGATTGGCGGATGATTTTATATCCGGTTATGATAATGATCCCCGCAAAAAGAATCGCTACTGCGCTATCCAGCCATTGCTGATGAGTAAAGTAAATCAGCACAAGACCAACAATAATACCCAAGGTAGAGTAAGTATCTGTTTGAAGATGTTTACCACTGGCAATGAGTGCATGCGAATTACTTTTCCTTCCGGCCCGTACACAGATACTACCCATGAAGTAATTAATCGCTGCAGTAATAGAAACCAATAGCACCCCGTAATCCAATTGATGTAGCATCATAGGATGTAGCAGGGCATTTACCGATTCATAGATAATTAATGTGCCAGCTATTAAGATCATTGTACCTTCAATAGCGGAGGAAATAAATTCTACTTTACCGTGGCCATAGGGATGGTCGGCATCGCGTGGTCTGGCTGATACAGTAAGACTGTATAGGCCTAACAGACCGGCTACCACATTCACGATACTCTCCAAGGCATCGGTAAGAATTGCCACCGAATGTGTTAAAAAGTAGGCAGTCAATTTAATGGCCAACAATACAAAAGCGACCACTACTACAATACGCTGAATTCGGATATTTTTGTTGGCTTCCACCTCGCTATTTCTTTCTAATGATTCCCACAATGGCTACTACTGCAATAACCGCCCAAACTGTATTTATGAAAGTAAAAGGGTATGCTTCTTTGTAAAGGCTATTGATAATGAGGAAAATAGCCCCTGTTAAATTTAGTGATTGAAATGTGATTGAATCTGATTTAATCTTTTGTGAACTGTTAAGTGCATACGCTGTAACCACTTCAATGGAGCCAACCCAGCCAAGAATATTTATAAGTAACTCCATGCTGATTAGTCCCTCATTTTAACCCTTAACAAATACATGTCTGCAGTTATGTAAAGAGTCTTTTCGTCAGGAGAGAAGGCGCAGTTGGCTGAAGCTTCTGGTAACTTAATCCGGCCTAATACTTTTCCAGTGGAATCAAATATCCAAACACCACCGGGGCCAGTAGCAAACACATTACCTTTGCTATCGATTTTTAATCCGTCCGGAAGTCCTTTTTCTGTGGCCGTGTTTGAGGTTGCATCATAGAATATTCTGGCCGACTTGATTGAATCTGATCCCATCTCGAATTCGTACCAAATAGCTTTCGAAACATCGGAGTTTGCTACTACAAATTTTTTCTCTTCAGGAAAGAAAGCAATCCCATTGGGGCGGGTTAAAGAATCCATCAGTAACGACACAACTCCCTTTGGGGATATTTTGTACACTCCATTTACCGGAGCTTCTTTTTCAAAATCCTGATCCTGATCAGCCAGTCCATAAGGAGGATCCGTAAAGAACAAATCTCCGTTGCTTCTGTAAGCAGCGTCATTTGGACTATTTAGTCGTTTGCCCTGGTAGGATCCTGCTAGGGTGATATAGGTTGGGCTTGGATTACTCACAGCAGCATTCATTTTTGCAATTTGTCGGTTGCCATGCTGACAAAGGATAAGGGAATCGTTGTGTAGCAGGAGTCCATTGGATCCGCGTTCAGGACTCCGGGTGGAATCTCCGGCAAAACCAGAAGGGGTCAAATAGAGTTTTGCTCCTTTAGACTCTGTCCATTTATAAACCTTGTTTTCAGGAACGTCAGAAAAGAGAAGCATATTTTCTTTTTCAATCCAAACAGGACCTTCACTCCAGGTATATCCTTCAGCTATTATTTCAGCCTTTGCCTGGGATGACAGGATGTTGTCAAGAGCTGGATCCAGGCGTTCAATGGTTCCCAATGTTTTGATTTCTTTCGTGCCGCAGGCAGTAAGAAAAAGAGTTGCCAGAAATAGGATTCTCATCGTCTTTGTTTTTTCCGATGGAAGGTATAAAAAAAATCGATTATGATTTTATCAATAATTTTCGCAGTGACATAAGGTGCAGTATGTATGCCAGCGGTACAAGAAAGGTGGGGAGAAATACAAATGGAAATTGAGTTACAATGGTATTAGCTGGCTCATTATTGAAAACCCGAATAGGCGTGGGCATGGAAAGAATTGCAATGGTCACAATATTAATCAGCAATCCTAAACCAAGAATATTCCACACAATCATCCAATGTTTTGAGGTGAGCAGAAAACGGCCAGCCAACAAGGCGGTTATGCCGGAGAGGATGTCCCAGTTACGACCTTCGAAAGTCATTTGTTCGGGCAATAGATTTTGAATAAAGAGGAGCCATAGAAGCACCTCAACAAAAATCCGAAAGACCTGAAGTTGAGTAAGGGCTCTTAATGAAAGATAGCTAAGCAGAGTTTTCATTTCGGAAGTAAAGAGCAGGATTATTGTTGTAATTAAAGGCACTCCTACTAATGGCATAGCATTAAACGGGAAGTTTTTAAAATTTCCGGAAAAGCCGGATAGAGAAAGTGCACTAACCATTGCTGCCCATATGATTAGCCCCCACAGAATACTATTACTGATCTTTTTTTTTCTTTAGCTCTGTCCAGGACGTTTGACGTATGGCAGATTTCAAATTTCTGAATAACAGAAAATAGAAAGCAAGAGTAAGTAGTGGGAATCCGATAGAAGCAAGTAGGTACATAGTTTTCGGGTTAGTAAAACTGTAAGACCTTGAATTTACGTGGGAATCTTATGCCTTGTGAGGGACTTGATTATGAAGTTACAAAATTTAAAAATACCAGACCTTAGATTAGTTTTTTTGAAAAAATCCGATACCGCTTACAAACCTTGCCATGAAGTTTTTCACACTCTCCGCGCATAGGTAAGTTATGTTCAAGAATTAAATGACTATCCATAACCTCAATGCCACGATGTATGCATGACTCAATCATAGCTTTACCCATGAATGCACTGATCCCCGTGCCCCGATAACCGTTTTTAATGGCCCCTAACATCAGGTTAAGTTGTTTGCTTTTTTTCATTGCATTCAGAATATAGATAAATCCAAAAGGAAAAATTCTTCCCTTCGCTTTCTGGATTCCTGCACTCATGTCGGGTATACCAACCACAAACGCTACCACGGTGTTGTCTTTGTCAAGCACTACCTTAACAAATTCAGGATCAAGCACCGGCAGATATTGGTTGGCAAATTTTTTCATTTCTTCCTCACTCATAGGTGCAAAACCAAACAAGGGCGCATAGGTCTCGTTTACGAGTTGCAGAACCGGGACGATGTAGGGCTTTATCTGGTGTTTGGATCGGAACTCTCTTAATTTTAGATTCTGATTCCTGCTGATTCGCTGATGAATACGTTCATACAACTCAGGAATTTTTCTGGAGATGCTCATCTGATAGGAAACACAATCAACTTCTTTGGCATATCCTTCGTTTACTAAAAGCTCGGGCAGGTAGGTCGGATTGGCCGGTGTTGCAAGTACTGGCAGAAAGTTAAATCCTTCAATTTGCAATCCTTGTGGGTCCTTATCTGAAAAGCCAAACGGACCGATCAGCTTATTCATGCCTTTGTCTAACGCCCATTGTTCAATAAATTCGATCAATGCATGCGCTACCCCCTGGTTGTTGATACAATCCAGATTGAAGAAGCGTCCGGTCTTTTCCTGATGCAACTGATTATAAGGGTGATGAATGATACCCATGATCCGGCCCACCGCTTGACCATCCATTATTGCAAGCACGCGGACCACATCGCAATGCTGCAGGGTTTTGTTTTTCTTTGGATCATGAAAGGCCCATTCATCATCGTAAAATGGTGGAACCCATCGATCAACAGTTTTATAAATATTTTCACACAGGAAGATATACTGCCGTAAAAGTGCTTTGGTGTTTACCACCTTTAATTCCAGAGCCATGTGGGGCCAAACTTGGTAGGGAATACTTTCATTCAATTATAACTCTATTCACAAAAACACTATTTTTACAACTCGCTCAAGTTAACTTATTTTAATTATTCCGTATGTCAGTGGAAGAGAAAATCACCCGGCCAAAACGACAATTTTTACCCGAAGAGTTTACTATCTCTGACTGGGTTTCCCTAAAGCCTTACTTTGATAACCTACTATCGCGAGAGTTGCAAAATCTTGAATCCTTACGAAAATGGTTATCCGACCGAAGCGAACTTGAGTCGGCCATTAGCGAAGATTTAGGGTGGCGATATATCAAGATGACGTGTTATACAGATAATGAAATCTATACCAAGAGTTACCAGGATTTTATCGAAAACATTCAACCTGCGATTGCTCCGCTAGCCGATCAGCTTAATAAAAAATTAGCAGCCTGTACTTACCTGCAGCAACTGGAAAAGGAGCAAGGCTTCAAAATATTAATCCGTAACCTTAAAAAGGATATTGAATTATTTCGTGAGGAAAATATTCCTCTATACACACAGATCAACACGGAAAGCCAAAAGTATGGACAGCTGTCCGGTGCCATGACCGTTGAGATCGATGGAAAAGAACTAACCTTACAACAAGCCGGAGTAATTTTGCAATCAACGGATCGCGCTAAGCGGGAAGTAGCATATCGAAAAATTGCTGAGCGCAGACTTAAAGATAAGGCAGTACTCGATGAGTTGTTTTCAAAATTAATTTCATTACGACATCAGGTTGCAAAGAATGCGAACTTTGAAACGTTTCGCGATTATATGTTTAAGTCCTACGGAAGGTTTGACTATACGCCTCAGGATTGTTTTCAGTTTCATGATGCCATTGCCAGTGAGGTAGTTCCCATTTTGAATGAGCTTAGTAAAGAGAGAAAGGATAAATTAAATGTTCCCACTCTTCGGCCCTGGGATAAGGCTGTAGATCCGGAAGGAAGAGAGCCATTGAAAGCCTTTGAAAATGGTAAAGACTTAACTGAGAAATCAATTGAATCTTTTAAGAGACTTGATCCTTTCCTGGGGCAATGCCTGTCGATCATGAAATCGATGGGACATCTTGATCTTGAATCCCGCAAGGGAAAGGCCCCGGGTGGTTATAATTACCCACTGGCCGAGATTGGAGTGCCGTTCATTTTTATGAATGCAACCTCAACCATGCGCGACATGACAACAATTATGCATGAGGGCGGCCATGCAGTACATAATTTTCTTACTAAAGACTTGCTGCTGGCTGAATTTAAATCTCCACCGATGGAGGTAGCCGAACTGGCATCTATGTCTATGGAGCTAATTTCTATGGATACCTGGGATATTTTCTTTCCAAACGAAGAGGATTTGAAACGCGCCAAACGCGAACAACTTGAAGATATAATTGAAACCCTGCCCTGGGTCGCAACCATTGATCAGTTTCAACACTGGTTGTATGAAAATCCAAATCATTCATCAGCAGATCGAATCCAGCATTGGAATAAAGTCTTCAATCGATTCTCAGATACAGTAACTGATTGGAGCGGTCTTGAGGAGAACCGTGATTACCTGTGGCAACGGCAACTTCACTTGTACGAGGTGCCGTTCTATTATATAGAATATGGCATGGCTCAGCTTGGTGCGATTGCACTTTGGCGTAACTATAAAAGAGATAAACAAAAAGGACTTCAGGGATATATGAACGCCTTGAAACTGGGTAACCTGACTACCATACCTGAAATATACAAGGCAGCAGATATCAGGTTTGATTTTAGCAGGGAGTATATCGAGGAGCTAATGAATTTCGTAAAAGACGAGTTTAGAAAGATCTAATCACGGCATTTATCCAACAAATAGCTTAGTTGAATCGCTTCTTCTCTGGAGAGCGATATTAACTGCTTATCCATATTATTTATGTCGATATCTAACTTTTGGAGAAGATCAAGACCAGTAGAAGAAATACTTACGTTGGAGGCGCGCTTGTCTTCCGGGCATTGGGTCTTAATGGCAAGTTTTTTCCCAATCAAGCGATCGAGTAAGCGTGAAACATCTGAGTTTTTATCAAGCATTCGGCTTTTGATCTCGGCACCCGAGATGCTGTTTGGGTGCTGCCCCCGTAAGATTCTGAGTATGTTGTATTGCTGATTAGTTATGCCGTAGGGTTCAAAAAGTTCTCTCTGTTTGTTCTGAATCCAGTTGGCAGTAAAGAGGAGATTAAGCACCGCCTTCTGATGGGGGCTTTTAAATTTTGACTGTTTGATTTCTTCTTCAATGGTCATAAAAAAAGAAGGGAGTCGCTAAACTCCCCTCAATATAAATAGTATTAATAAATTAGGCTTGCTTATCTAATTCAATTTTCACAATAATGTTAACATCATCACTTACTACGGCTCCACCGTCTTGTAATTTGTTAGCCCACTTCACACCATAATCCTGACGGTTAATAACACCACTTAGTTTAAAACCAGCTTTAAAGCCACGGCCAGTGTTTATAGTGCCACCATAGGTTACGTCAAAAGTTACATCTTTGGTAACTTCTTTCATGGTGAACTGTCCTTTCAGAACGTACTTACCACCTTGTTTTTCAAGTTTACCCTTGAATTTAATGTCGGTAAATTTTTCAGCATCGAAGAAGTCAGCAGACTTAAGGTGACCATCGCGTCTTTCGCTATCGGTGTCAATAGAAGCTACTTTTGCTGAGAATTCAACATCTGCTCCGCTGAAATCATCAGACTTGCTGATTACTGTACCATCAAAGTCATTGAACTTACCTTCGACATCCGATACCATCATGTGAACTACGCTAAAGCCTACCTTAGAGTGACCCTTGTCAATTTTCCAGCTTGTTTGAGCACTTGCTACTCCGGCCACCAGTAAGAAGGCAACCAATGCGTTCAATTTTTTCATTGTGTTAGTTTTTAAGTTAGTTTTTGTTTGCTGTGCAAGTATAACACCAGTTTCAATAATAGATGTTTAAACATCTATATTTATTGTGTTAAATATTTGTTAATCAGGCAAAAAGAATTTTTAAAATTCTGAACCCTGCTTAAAAAGGGCCTACAAATTCAGCCAATAAGTGAGCTTAAGTACCAATGCCCGGGTTTTGGGCTGTCCAATTTGGAATACCTCGCCATTTTGAAAAGATTCAGCGAAATAGTTATCGGTGTATACGATGAACAAATCTGAGACGGGTTTAAACCGCCATTGAAAACGGCTATTAATATTCAGGTTATTGATTTGGCTATTGTATTGCACGAAAGTGGTCCAGAAAACTTTTCTCGAAAATGTAAAATCAAAACGTGGTCCAACCAGTATAAGATTAGAATCATTGTATGGGTCTGGCAGGCGAATTCGATTGTAACTAAAATTGAGTGAGGTAAATCCCCAGGGTTGATACCGATAGGTTAAAGATCCAGTAAGATTTATTCGACTACCATTAAAATAGCCCCCCGATCGGGTACTCAAATCGAAGGCAAATCGTTTTCTCGCATCCGAGAAGTAACTTGCGATAATCAGATAATTTTGATAGGAAGTATTTTCGTTTAGTTCCGGTCCCCCCGATCCACTAGGGTCAAATGGATCAAATAAATAGGTATACTCCTCTCGTAATCGCATTGTGAACTGAGCAGTATTTTTAAAACGCATCCGATACATGAAATTGTAATCCCAGTCTAAAAATCCATAGATTTGGTTACCAACCATATCGAAATCAAATCCGGGTCCATGGCTCTGAATTTTACCACTGGATGGGTAAAAATTGTACCAGACCGTGGATGCCAACTGTTTAATATCCTGTCTTCTTACAAATCCAACTTCGGGGTTATAGTTAGCTCCTACGCTTCGGGCTAAAACATTGATGTTCCATTTAAGTGTAGCATAGGTCATGGTTGCCCCAAAGGCAAAGGCTGAATCTTTCTTTTCTTCATCAAATGTGTGATGATAAAAAGCTTTACCATTCCATCGGTTATCCTTGGAAAGCAAATTAAAATCTAACCCCGCTGTTCTTGAATAATTATTTGGATTGAAGGTAAAATCACCACCGATTGAATCTTGAAAGGCTTGTTTATTGATTAAGATCATTCCGATGTTTGATCGACTAAATACTTTTTGCTGAAGGGTAGCTACCGTATAGTTGGTTGAGGGTAAATTGATCTCATCATCTTCACCGGCTTGCATGTTTAAGATACCAATCCGGGTGTTGTTATTTATTTTTCCACTTAGGCGAACGCCACCATATATAGGGTTCTGAACATTCTGACCTGTGGATGAATCACGAGCCACCCCAATTCTTCGTGAGAAAAATGGACGGGTACCCTCTAATCCAAAACTGGCAAACAAGTCTGCGTTTTCAAGAAAGAATTGTCTGCGTTCAGGAAAAAAAATTTCGAAACGATCGAGATTGGTAACTTGTTCGTCAACTTCTACTTGCGAAAAATCAGGGTTTACAGTTAAATCAAGATTCAACGCTGGCCCCACTCCAATTTTAGCATCACCCCCCGCCTGCACGTTAGTATTACGCGGGGTTCCTTCTTCAAAATTTTCTTGCGTGTTAGTTGCTACGTAAGGAATAACAGAAATATTTCCACCTGGTTTTTCAAGTGGCTTATCCCAAATTAACTCTTTGTTGAAGGCTAAACTTACAATATCAAAATTTCTAGGAATAGGCGACCAGGTTGAGCGCTCGGCATATTGGCTGTCAATTCGATAGAAATTAATATTCCAGCTGGACAAGTTTTCTTTGAACCGGAGAGTTTTAAACGGAATAGCCATTTCAGCAATCCAGTACTCATCATAAATTTTAACTTCTGAATACCATTTATTATCCCAGCTTAGCGTAAAATCATCGCTCCCCACACCTCCGCCATTCGAGATTAAACCTTCTCGCTGGACACCAAAGGGGTTTACCCCAAACATAAAGCCATTGGTTCGATCTTTAAAAGTGTCAAACACAACCGAAATACCATCGTTGGCTTCTCCTCGATAGTCCCTGCGCAGCGAAGGGGTTACGTATTTACGTGGGCCCAGATTGTACATTTTTGCTGCCAAATAGATAAACTGATCGTCATACGCGAGCCTTATTTCTGTCTGGGCATTGGCAAGTGAAGAATCGTATGGAAAGTATTGGTGAAACTGAGATGCTACTTCGGTAGTTTGCCAGTCAGCTTCATCGAGTATGCCATCTAAAATGATGGCACCAGTACTTCTTCTGATTGTGATAGCAGATTGCCCAACAGAATCCGCAGCAGTCGCCAATATGAAAATCAGGAAAATAACACTACGCACCCTATTAGAAATTAAGTGCCCAAAGATAGGGGGCGTTTAAAAGCCGGGTAAAGAAATTTGATAGATGGCGTGACGCTTTTAAAGTCAGATTTTTACGTAGAAATCACGGGTTAAGTTTTTGTAGGCTACCGTCCACTCTTCATCTTGTTCATAAAGAATTAACGACTCTTTTGCCGTTTCTTGTTTTTGTTGCTGAAGTTGAAATAGTACTCGTTCTGTGGTTTTATTAATGCGGGCGCGAAACTCACAAAGTCGTGTGCAATACCACCCTTGCTTTAAGGCCAAACTGACTAAGCTTTGTGCCTCAACATTAGGAAGAATAATACAGAACTTTCCATACGGAGACAGTAAGCGTTTTGCGTGAAGCAAAAGCTCATAGGGAGACAAGGTTTCGGTATGCCTCGCTCTTGTTCTTTCTTCGGCCGGTGGTTTAGTGCTATCGATGAAGTAGGGTGGGTTAGTTACAATGAGATCATAAGGTTCTGATTCGTAAGTTTGAATTGCCTGATTTATGATTCTTACTTTTTCTGGCCAGGGCGAAGCATTAATATTTTCAGTTGCTTGTTCACAGTCTTTAATGGATATATCGATGGCATCAATACTGACGTCAGGTAGCGTACGTTGAGCTAACATTAATGCAATTACACCAGAGCCGGTGCCAACATCCAGAACCCGGGTCACATTTTGGGTGTCTGCCCATGCGCCAAGTAAAACGCCATCGGTACCCACTTTATGGGTGCACCTGTCATGCTTCACAGAAAATTTCTTGAACTGAAAAATGTCCTTGATTTTTTTGGCCATCAATTAGTGTGTAGGGTACCAATCAAGCTGTGTATGCTGATAAACCTTATTTTCCCATTCCAGTAACCGCGGATTCATTGTCGCAAACCATAGGGGAGGGAGGAGGGCAACTAATATCATGGTTGGGTATCCGAATGGCAGCTGTGGGCTTTCATCATAATGCTTAAGCACCTGGTAGCGTTTTATGGCATTAGCATGATGATCTGAGTGTCTTTGTAATTGGAAAAGAAAAAAATTGCTGATCAGATGACTTGCGTTCCATGAGTGAAGAGGATTCACTCTTTCATAAATTCCTGATGCTGTTTGTTTACGTACAATACCATAATGCTCCACATAGTTTACAAGTTCTAGTAAAGTGAAAGCAACTACACTTTGCGCAAAGAAGAAGACCGGGATCTCCCATGAAAATTTTCCTTTAACTAGACTAAATGTCAGTGTTATTAAACTACAAAAAATAATTGGCAAGAGGATATACCATAGCATCTCGTTCTTACGCGCAAACCAGGAAGTTCCTTTTCTCTTAAGTCTTTCCGTTTCGAGTTTCCATGCATGCGCATATCCATGAAACACAGATCGCACCCAGAAGGAATAAAAGTCTTCATTTTTCCTTGCGGTAGCTGGATCTTCGGGTGTTGCTACGTTTACATGATGGCCCCGATTGTGTTCAATGTAAAAGTGCATGTAGCAAACTGTCATTAGTAGCATTTTGCTATAAAATCTCTCCAGCCTGGACTTTTTATGCCCTAGTTCATGAGCCACCGTTATGCCGATACCTCCGGTAACAAGTCCGGTACTAATTACAAATCCAATCCATTCATAGGTTGTATTAAGTAGTCCCGTGCTGACTGCGTAAAAGGCCCACAGCAAAAAGATAAATTGAACATAGGTCCATACATACGTGACCAAACGGTAGTATACTTCTTCCCCAATTATTTTGGCTTCCTGGTCTGAAACATTTGTAGTGTCCAGCCCTGTTAGGTAGTCGATACTGGTGATAATAATGAATACGAAGCCAAGGGGGATAAAATTCCACCACCCACCTTGATAAAAGCCTATGATGACCAGAACTGGAAGGATAAATGCAGTAAAAAAACCAATCTTCTTGATGAATTTCATTCTTCGAATTTACAAAATGACTTGTGATTGGGTTAATTCACCAAAGAAAAATGAAGTGCTTATTGATTATACCCCTTCAATTGGTAGTGGCTATTGCAATAACCCAATAATATCACTTTCAATTAATTAGGCTACCTTTGTTACTTATTATATAACACAATTAATGGAATCATTTGATGGCCTGGGACTCTCCGGGCAACTGGTGGAAGTTATCCGCCAAATGGGTTTTGAATCACCCACACCGATTCAGGAAAAGGCGATCCCGATACTTTTAAAAGGAAATGTTGATCTGGTTGGTCTGGCACAGACAGGTACTGGTAAAACAGCCGCATTTGGCTTGCCCTTGTTGCAATTAGTAAATGAATCGGACCGGTCAACGCAGGCCCTTATTGTAGCGCCTACGCGCGAACTAAGTGTTCAGATCACCAGCGATCTGGAACGATTCTCTGCTTCGATAATGAAATTGAATATTGTTACCGTTTATGGCGGTGCCAGTATCAGTGACCAGATTAAAAAAATCAGACGCGGAGCACAAATTATTGTTGCAACTCCGGGCCGTTTAATCGATTTATTGTCCCGCAAGGTAGTTGACCTAACCACCGTAAAGTATGTGGTGTTGGATGAAGCGGATGAAATGCTGAACATGGGTTTTAAGGAAGATATCGATGAGATTCTTTCTACAACGCCCAAAGAAAAGAATGTTTGGCTTTTCTCAGCCACCATGCCCCGTGAAGTACGCGAGATTGCCAAGAACTACATGCGCAATCCCGAAGAAGTTACCATGGGCGAGCGTAATCAGGGAAACGAAAATATTGACCACCAGTATATCATGGTGGATGAACGTGATAAGTATCTCGCATTAAAACGTTTTGTTGATTATGCACCCGATATTTTTGGTGTAATCTTTTGCAGAACAAAAATCGATACGCAAAAAATTGCTGAGCATTTGATTAAGGATGGCTATAGTGCCGACTCGCTTCATGGAGACCTTACACAGCAGCAGCGCGATCGCGTTATGCGCAACTTCAAGAGCAAAACGTTACAATTATTGATAGCTACTGATGTGGCAGCACGCGGGATTGATGTAACAGGCATAACCCATGTCATTCACATGAACATGCCTGACGAAATGGAGTACTATACGCACCGTAGCGGTCGCACGGCCAGGGCTGGTAAGAAGGGAATTTCTCTCGCTATTGTTTCCAAAAAGGAAGTAGGGAAAATTCAACAGGTAGAGCGTGGGTTGAAGCGGAAGTTTACTCGTATACCCGTGCCTACAGGCGATGAGGTATGTCAGAAGAAATTATTGGATCTTGTGCATAAGGTTCGCCAGGTGGAGGTGAATGAAGAGGAAATCGACTCATTCTTACCGGAAGTATATCACGAACTAAAAGATCTTAGTAAGGAAGATATCATCAAGCGATTTGCTTCCATTGAGTTTAACCGGTTTCTTGAATACTATCGCGATGCACGGGATCTCAATAAATCAGACAGATCGAAGACATTTGAATCATCGGAGGGAGAGAGTGAGCGTTATTCTGATGGCGACCGCATCTTTATCAACGTTGGAAAAATGGATGGCCTTGAGAAGGGAAATCTGCTTGAACTTATTTGTGACTTCGGTGAGGTAACAAGTGCGGCCATTGGCAAAATAGATTTGAAAGGTGCTTATTCTTTTTTTGAAATTCAAAAAGATAAGACAGCACAAGTGATGAAAGGGTTTGAAGGTGTGGAGTTGCGAGGAAGAAAAGTGCGTCTTGAAATGACGGAGCCTCACAAGGAAAAATATTCAGAGAAAAAGAAAGAAAGGTTTTACGGTTCTAAACCACAAGGATCTTATCGTGAGCGCAGCGGCTCGGGGGGTGATGCTCCACGCAAAAGAACAAAGCGGTATTGATTGAATGACCATATAGGAACATCTCTAAGCATAGAGAAAAGTCGAATCTATGCTTATTATGTGCCTATGTGGTTTTGTTCTATAAGGGCTTAAACTGTTCGAAGGCTTCCTTGCAATCGTGGCAATAGTATAAAGCGCGGCACAGCGTGGGGCCGAATGGACTTTTCAATTCAGTATTTGAGCCATCGCACCTTGGGCAGATAGCCGTTTCAAGTATTTCCAGATCGGTGAAAATTTTATTGGATGGGGGCGGAGCTAACCCGTATTTTTTCAAAGCGACCTTGCCTTTTTCTGAGATCAAATCTGAACTCCAGGGTTTTTTAAAACTGATCTGAACATCCGGAATTACTCCTTTTTCTTTCAGCAAATTCTCAACTTCCATTTTCATATAGTCCATAGCAGGACACCCTACAAACGTTGGGGTCATTTCTACTCGCACATGATTTTTATCAACTGTAACATCGGTGATCACACCAAGATCAACGAGTGATAGAACCGGAATTTCCGGATCTTTTACATCCTCAAGCCAGGTAAGGATTTGTTGTTTGGAGATTACCACTCGGCTGTTGGGTCAATCTTAAACACTTCGCTCATTTCATCCAGCAACGGTTGAAGATGTTCGCTGTGTTTTCCGAACCTTCCGCCCATGACTGGTTGCACAAGTTTCCAATCGGGGAGTTGCAAACTGGTTTGGGAGATTATTGATTCCACTTTAGTCATCCATTTTTCCATTAGTTTTTCTTCACCCTCAAAGATTCTCTCACTTATCAATTCTGTTTCGTATGGAGATATCTCGAAAATTCCAAGTGCATATGGCATGGCTTTCTCCAATGATTTTTGCAACCGATCAATGCTTTCAGGGGTTGCCGAACCCAATTGTTTGATCCAGGTATTGGCGTGGAGCGTGTGGTATCGCAACTCGCCCCTTATTTTGGTTGCCAGTTGTGCGAGAGGTTCATATGAAGAATGCGTTAGCATGTCAAAACGAAGTGCTTCGGCTGTATCAAATAGAAAATGACGAATTAAACTGAAGTCGTATTCCTGGTTAGGGAGTTCAACAAAAACACAATTATGAAACTGATTGGCATTACGCGTGAAGGCTACAGTATCGGGTTCGTTTTCACCTAACTGATGAAGTAATGTATACAGTGCTAAACTCTGCCCTACTTTATCCTGTGCCATGGAAGAGAATGCTATATCCTCCTCTAGCAAAGGCCCCATACCGGTCCATTCTGAATTGCGATGTCCTAAGATCAATTGATCATCGGCCATTTTGTAAAGAAGTTCTTTCAGGGCTAATTCATTCATTGCTTTCTTATTTTATTTTCTCTAAAAAGTCTTTGAGTTTATCACCCCCTTTATAATCCGAAGCATCGCGGAATTTTTTCTCAGGCAGAGTTATCCAAAGTTCCTTTTCTTCTTCAGTGGTGAATCGTATCGCATCCGTTGGAATAACCCAGACATTATAAACTACTTTGCCGGTATTAAATTCTGCTTTGGCAGAAACCATCGCTTCCTGCGGACTAGTTGCTGTTACGGTTCCAACATGAATGTGTTGTTTTCCTCTTTTAGCGAGATGATAAATTTCAAAACTCTCTTTTACTCCAGCTGCTTCAGGATTATCTTCTATGAAATCATAGGAATTTTTTTCTCCTTCTGTCATAGGAGAAACGTAAACATTCCGCGTGTCCACAACATACAATGAAACACATGTGAACCTGCGGGTAAATGCTTCTTTAGCCAACACATAAGCCATTTCCAAATTAGGTGCATGCACAATTCCTTCGTGTTGAAACGACTTTCCTTCTTTAGGTTGTACAAAAACTTCAAATGTACCGAACTGATCAAGCGGAGCTTTAGGACTTACAGATTCCGTAACGGTTGGCAAGCGGTTTACTCGGGGATCAAGAGAGGCCATTTTTTAAGTTAAAATATGAGATATGAGTAGTGAGATGATGTGAGATTGATGTAATCGGTGAATCTTAAAAAGGGACTAGAATTCTCAATACTCATATCTCAAATCTAAAGTCTTCTTCAAGCCAGCGGGGTCACATAAGTTGTCTTAGGAGATTTAAGGGCTTCGCGCACCCAACGGCCCCGGGCTTCAGCAATTCTTCTTACTTCCAAACGCTCTTTATTGCAAGGGCCATCACCATTAATCACTCGCTTAAACTCTTCCCAGTCAGGTTCTGTGTATTCCCATTTACCAGTAGCTTCATTTTTCCTGAGCTTCGGATCAGGAATGGTGAATCCAAGTTCCCAGATCTTGGGTACGTACATGTCGAGAAACTGATTACGCATCTCATCGTTAGTGCCCATTTTTACTTTCCAGCGCATCAACACTTCAGTATGGGCAGAAATTTTATCGGAGGGACCAAAGAAGTGCATCATGGGTGCCCACCAGCGATTCAAAGCTTCCTGAAACATCTGCCTTTGCCTAGGAGTACCCGAAGCCAGATATATAACACAGTGATGTCCATATTTCAAGTGAAAAGATTCTTCCGCACAGATGCGATCTAATGCCCTGCAATACGGACCATAACTACCTTTGGCATTTGCAAGCTGGTTTACGATTGCACCGGCATCAACCAGCCAGGAGATAAAACAGCAATCGGCCCAGGTAAATGTGGGGTAGTTGAAGATGTTCGAATATTTTGATTTTCCATTGATCAGATCTTCGATCATTTGTTCGCGCGGCTTACCAAGAGTTTCGGCAGCGCTGTACAAAAGTTGCCCATGACCGACCTCGTCCTGTACTTTGGCCATTAAAGCCATTTTTCTTTTAAATCCTGGGGCCCTGGTAATCCAGGTGCCTTCAGGCAACGCTCCAATAATTTCGCTATGGGCGTGTTGCTCAATCATGCGGATAAGTTGCTTGCGGTAAAGTTGAGGCATCCAGTCGGCAGGTTCAATCTTTTCACCTCGTTCGATTCTGGCTTCAAATTCTGCCAACTTTATTGGATCTTCCTGAGCAATGCTATCGGTCTTTATTCCCTCGAATGTATTTCCTCCTCCGTACATAATAGTTGAATTTTTCTCCTAACAATCGTTTGCAAATATAACACTACCAGAGACAAGAAGGTTAGTCCCGTAAGGCAAAAAATAAGATTGAAACCGTGGATCTAGCTTTTTTTCAAGCCGTTTACCAACATATCGGCCAGTTGCTGACCTAATTCGCTGGGGTCAATTTTGCTGGAGGGATCGTACCACATCGGCATCCAGTTTAGAGATGAAAAAAGAGTCATCACCGCCAATTTTTTGTCAATAGAATCTTTGAATTCACCCAGGCGGGCACCTTCTTCGATAATGGCTTTAAACCGGTTAATGTAATTGATTCTCAACAATAGAAAATCGCGAAGGTATGGTTGGCTTAAATGTCTATGTTCATTCATGAAAACAGCGGATGCGGTAAGATCTTTCGCCATTACCTGAATATGACCGATAATACCTAAGCGGAGTTTTTCGGAGGCAGTTACGTTTTTCTTTTCTACTTCAGCCAGGGATTTACGGAACTCCATGGCCATGTCGAAGCAGAGCTGCTGGAGGATTTCTTCTTTCGATTTGATGTGTGAATAGAGACTGGCAGCTTCAATACCCAGTTTCTGGGCCAGGTCTCGCATGGATGACGCTGCATAACCTTTTTCGCGAAATAACTCTGCAGCACTTCTGATTACCTGTTCTTTGCGGGATAAATTTCCTACTGCTTCCATATGTCAACGAAATCGAAGGCTAATTTAATTAATTAAATTTGATAAAAATCCGGATTGGCAAAAAATGAAATTTAATTCCGTTAAAGAATATTTTCTCAAGCTGAACAACACCGGGTATCAACTCATGATGGTACCCCTGATTCTCTTCATTTACTTTTACACGCAGTCTTACTTTTTGGATAGCCAGCCTTTGATCGAGCCACCGATGGGAGATTATTTGTTGCTGATCCTTATTGGATTAAGTGTAGCTGTGCTAGCAATCGTTCAGATAAAGTCTGCTAAAAAAGCAAACCGGATTGCTACGGAAGTTGGATTAGGAATTAAGCTGGAGAAGCTGGGAACAGTTTTGATTGCCAGGATGGTTTGGAAAGCGGCAATTACTTTATTGATGCCAATAGGGCTGGTAGTCACAGGCAATCAATTATTCAGCGTTCTGTTCGGTATAACACTGGCCTGGTTTTTTCTGCAATGGCCAACTCCAGGTCGGGTTTCTGAGTTATTGAAGTTACGGGGTGATGAACGTGAAATGGTGCTTAGTAAGGGTGAAGCTTTTAAGTAGATGAGTAAGCCACAGATTCACAGAGTTTATTCTGTAAATCTGTGGAATCATTTTTTAGAATGTTACTCCAAAACTAAAGGCATTTAATTTGGGTCCTTTGTTTTCAATAAACAGTTCATTCAGATCGTAATTGAAGAATAAATCCAGTTCTTCAAACCCTATCTGGAAGCGCAATCCATAGCGAAGGTTATTCAGGTAAAAGTTGTCGTGGTCTTTAGGCTTTATTTTGTCGCCATCTTCCTTGTAAACCTGTTTACTGTAACTATCGATCCGATATCCCACATAGGGCCCGGCACCAAACCGAAACGAATCTGAATCACCGCCATCAAAGAAACTGGGTTTTCTACGGTTCCCGCCAAAATCAATCATCGGTACCAGTTGAGCCTGGATGTACGTGGCCGTGAGTTTGCTTTTAGTAAAGTCAACATCCAGAGGATTTATCGAAAATATAACTGAGTTGTCATCTTTGGAAATCATGGTTTGCTCATTCTGGAATTTGAAGTTATACCAGTTCACACCCAGGCCCCACTCCAGAAAAAACTTGTTTGATACCCGCGTTCTTAGATTTGAATTAATTCCTACATACCATGAGCCCCAGGGTTTAACGGTGTATAAGCTATTGGTTTCATCTGGAAATTTTCCGTCCGACAAGTAGTTGTTCATTCCCAGATCAAAATTTATGGAATGATAGGTTCTTCTATGATGCCATTTATCTTTCTTGTGATTGTTTTCCCAATTTTCATCAACACTTCCCTCGTTTGTGTTTTCATTTACGGTTACCACTTCCTCTTTAATAGGTTCTTTAAGATACTCTGCCGAAGGCGCTTGCTGACTTGCCGTATCTTTTTGCTCTAATTTCACAATCAGGTCTGTCATTAATTTCTGAAAGTCGTATTGTTTCATCGTTTCAAGATCTTCCTTCTGAACAGCCACAATGATCTTACTGCCTTCTCCCACTTTAATTACAACGGTATCAGCTGATTTGGTCTGTGCATGGCTGAGTACACCCAATAACATCAGTGCACCAGTATATATAAGTTTCGTGTTCATATAAATTAATTTCTTTTTAGTTTATCTTTTTTAAAATCGAAAGCGAATAGTTCATTTTTTGCATCGCGTAAACTGCCCAACTCGCCTTCGCCATTTTTCAGGTCAATAGCTTTATCAAGAATTTTCTTAAACCCATTGCTTTTTTCTGCTTCTGTCACTTTAGTAACAAGTGTAGTTGATGGCATAGGGTCAAGTGTAAATTCTATTACGATCGGTTTTTCAGCTTTTGCTACCGTTTCTATACTTACGGTTTCTAAATTCTCTATCAACTCCGTTTCGGTTTCTTTCATAGGGGCCGCTGCTTGTACCTCTTCATTATTTTTTGGAGGCGTGATTTTTTCTCTTTGGCCGCGAGTTGATCTTTTAATTATTGCTACCTGATTTTTATTTTCTTTCTTCTCCACAGGATCAACCAATGACTCCTGAACTTGCGTAGGGTTTTTGATACCATCGTTTTGCTTCACGATTAGTTGCTGAGTATGATCCTGGGTTGATTGCCAGTAAAACCAAACACTGGTAAGCAATCCACACAGAACAAACACAGCGGCTGCACGCCACAGAATTACTGTGTTATTTTTTTTTGATAAACCAGATTCTATTTTAGCCCACGCATCCTGTGACGGAGGAAGCCGGTGGTCACCCAGTTTATTCTTAAATAGTTGATCCATTCGGTTGCTCATACTCTGTTATTTTTTGAATCAATTTCTGTTCTGCTTCCACTAAACTTTTTTGCAAGACTGCCCGTGCGCGACTCAGCTGTGACTTGGAGGTATTTTCACTGATCCCTAACTGTTCACCAATTTCCTTGTGCGAATAGCCTTCAATCGCATAGAGATTAAAAACAATCCTGTACCCACTAGGGAGCGAATCAATCATTTTCAGCAAGTCTTCGGCTTCAAGATGATCTTCCAGCTTCTCATAGTCAGGTTCATAGTCAGCTGCGGCAATGTCTGTTTCCAGATACATGTTTTTATTTTTCCTCAGGTAGCTTAACGCATCATTGACAACTACTTTGCGCATCCAACCTTCAAAGTTTCCTTCTCCGGTGTACTGATCTATCCGATTCAGAATTTTGGTGAATGCTGCTATCAACACATCTTCAGCTTCCATCTTATTTTTTATATACCGGCAGCACAATACATAGAACTTTGAAGCATACTGGTCATACAGGCGCTTTTGTGCCTGGCGATCCTGTCGCCTGCAGCCCTCAATCAATTCAACGTCTTTAGCGCGGTAAATCTGAAATTCCATTTAAGTACTGAATCATAACCAAGATGCACATAGGGTCTGGGAGGTTGCACCGGGTTGTAAATATTTGTCGAAGTATAAGGCATCCACAGTAGTCTACGCCAAGAATCTTATCCAAAAAGTTGTTTTGCGGTTGATTCTGACCGTAACCCGGGAAAATCCCTTTCTTTTACGATTATAGGCTGAATATTGTTCTGATCAGAATTCGTCAGATGCCATTAAATAAATCAAACGACTCCAGATATTCAGGAATAATCGTTTCCCAGCCCATGGCTTCAATTTTTCCAGCGAGCGTTGTGGCACTTTCAATTTCACCGTGGGTAATAAATACCCGCTTTGGGCTTTGTTTGAAATTACTGAGCCATTGAAGTAGTTCGTTCTGATCGGCATGGGCCGATAACCCATGGATGGTTTTTACATGACAACGAACTGGAACTTCCTCTCCAAATATTTTAACGATCGGTTCTCCATCCTGTATTCGCCTGCCACGCGATCCTTCTGCCTGATAACCCGCTAAGAGTACGGTGTCATTTTCTCTTCTCAATCGGTGAAATAAATGATGCAGTACGCGACCTCCTGTGGCCATTCCGCTCGCAGAGATAATAATAGCCGGTGTTTTGATCTCATTCAATGCCTTCGAACTTTCGCGAGTATTGCAGAAGTGAATATTAGGGGTGTCGAAAATGCTTACAAGCCTGCCCTCTATATGCTCAACTTTTATTTTGTGATTGTTACTGTGCTTCTCATACAGATCCGTAACATCAATTGCCATGGGGCTATCAATATAAATGGGAAGCATTGGGATAACCTTTTGTTCCATCAGTAGATGGAAATAATAAATAAGTATCTGCGTGCGACCAACCGCAAATGCAGGCACGAGGATAGTTCCTTCATGGGCAACTGCTTCGTTCACTATTTGGGTGAGGTCAGCCTCTACTTGTTCCATGGGATTGAGCCGATCGCCATAGGTAGATTCCACTATTAATATATCAGCTTCCGTAATGGCCTTTGGCGGATACATGATTGGATCATCATAGCGGCCCAGATCACCAGAAAATATAATTTTTTTTGTATGATCGCTGGTTGCAAGTTTTAATTCGGCAATAGCCGAACCCAGAATATGGCCAGCATTATAATAAGTTACAAATACATTTTGCAGCACCTTAGTTTCCTTTTCAAAACGTATACTGTCAACCAACGTAAGTACACGCTCTGCATCTTCAATCGTAAATAAGGGTTGGGGTTTAGCATGTTTCGAATACCCTTTTTTGAATGCAAACTGAGCTTCTTCCTCCTGCAGTTTAGCGGCATCTCTCAGCATGATCTTCATCAGATCTTCTGTGGCATGTGTACATAAAATGCGACCATGAAATCCATCCTTCACTAAGCGGGGAAGATAGCCAATATGGTCTATGTGGGCATGTGTAATGATCACGGTTTGAATAGTGGCCGGGTCTACAGGCAAGCTTTCCCAGTTACGAAGTCGCAATTCCTTTTGTCCCTGGAACAAACCACAGTCTATCAGAATTTTCTTGTTATCTATTTCGAGTAAATATTTTGAACCCGTTACACTACGGGCAGCACCTAAAAATTTTAAACGAACTTTCATATTTCATACTATCAATATTGAAATGTACTAAAAAGAAAGGCAAGGCTACATTGCGCCTTGCCTTTCTGGTTAATTATGAAGTCTTTAGTTTCGCTCAATTACTTGTGGATCACCACGGTGCGAAACGGAACTCGCAATGCCTTTTGTAACTTCTAGTTTATCGGTTACAAATACCCGGGCCGAAGAAGCACCACGGGCTTCAACGATGGCCTCGTTAACTTCATAGTTATAGGCTTTGATAGATGAGGCTCCCGTTGCAGTTGCTTCCATAAACCGACCGCGGCCTTTTAGTTCAAGCGTAGAAGCTCCTGTTAAGTCAAGAGTGAGATTTTGAACTGATATTTCTCCTTCAGCTTCTACAGCGCCCAGAATATCTATTTCCATTTCATCTCCTTCAAAACCTTGAAAGGAGAGCTTACCAGCACCTTTTATTTTTAAGTCCTCTAAATCTGGCATTGTAATTTTGATTTTTACTTTATCGTCTTTGAAGAGATCTTTTTTCCAGAATACGTTATTATCATCATCGAAATCAATAACGAGGGTTTCACCGCTGAGGTAAACATCATACCGGTCTTTCTCTTTTTGAGTGCCATCTAATTCAACAGCATAGTCATCTCCTTTTTCTATTTGTACATCAAACAATCCGGAGAGATCAACCCGCTTAAAATCCCGAAGTCCATATTGATCGCGTAAGCTTATGGATTTCGTCTCAGTAGGTTTCTCACAGTTTAGGCATTCAAATCCACCCTCAGTCATTTTCCAGGTACGGTTGAAATTCGAGTCGATATAACCATCATAGTCCATGTAATTGTTATCAATCAATCGCCACATGGGTTCTTCAACAACAAAGAGTGTGTTGTAGGGAATAAAGAGTTCCATGTCGAGCCGCTGGGCGCGAAATTTGGCATCTTTCTTAAACAAGATATTGGAATCAAATAACAGGATGCTGTCATTTTGCTCAACCTTGTAGTCTATCATTTGAGCATTTTCAACGGCTGCTTTTCGCGTGTTCCCCTGGGCTTCAAAGCGTTCAACCAATTTCAGTTCGGTACCTTCATACCCCTTAATAGTTAACGAAGTTACATCATAGTCATCCAGCCCGATTTCGTTTACGCGCAACACAGCGGTTTTTCCATTTAGAGAAAATGTTTTTTCTACCTTATATTCCCCTTCTTCCTTGAAGGCATAAATCATTTGAGGAACGCTGATGCTAAGTACAATAACACTGACAAAGAAAAGTACAAACAACGACCAGCCTACGAGCGGATTGAAAACTACCCGTTTGGCGATAATTGAGTTACCAATCAGATTGATGAATAAGGCGGGTACAAGTACTGCGGTAAAGGCGAAAAAGATAGTCCAGGTAGGGAAGCTGTTGCGGAATGCTTCCAGGGGAATACCCGTTTCACCAATGGGAAATTGAAACCAGGGCAATTCTGAGAAGTGAAAGAATCCGAAGATTACACCAGCAGCCATGACCAACGCAATAATCGTTAATAATCCAGTAAGACTGATTACTATGCCAATCGCAACCCGAAGCACATCAATCAGAACCTTAAATAGTGGGCCTAGTACTTTGGTAATTCCTTCAATCACCATGGCAATCAGGCGAAATGGAAACAAGACTATTTTAGTAAGTACACTTTCTTCGTCCTGTTCTTTATCGTTAAGACTTTTCTTAACAGTTGTTTCAATATTAGAAAGTGTAACGGGCTCCCCCTGCATTTGCATTCTTTCAGTAATGGTTTTCGCCTGCGGCAATGCAATCCACAAGATGATGTAGACTATTAGTCCCAATCCACCAAAAATGGCGGCTATCACAAACAAAACGCGAATCAAAGCGATATCGGCACCAAAGAATGCAGCCACACCACTAGCCACACCTCCAATTACTTTTTTCTCTGTGTCGCGAAACATCTTTTTTACAGAGGGCTCTTCTTCCAGATCTTCTGAAGCGGGTAATACAATCCACAAAATGATGTAGCCGATTATTAAACTGCCATAGCTACCTAAAACGAGCAGGGCAAAGAGTAGCCTTGGCCATACTGGATCAATATTGAAGTAGTGACCTAATCCGGCACAAACTCCACCTAATATTTTTCTCTTCTGGTCGCGTTGTAATTTTTTAGCAGCAGCGCTGGTGCCAGATTGACTTTGTTTGTGGGATTCTTGTTGGGGTTGACCAAATTCTCCGGCAAACTCCTGTTCTTCGGCAGCCTTAAAGTCACTCACACTACCCATGGTAGCAATCAGGCTGCTCACATCTTCAGCGGTAATAACCTGCTTGCCTTCGTTGAGCTTGGCTAAAAATATTTCGGCAATACGGCTTTCAATGTCAGAAAGAATTTCACTGCTGTCTTCAAACGAAGCGAAATAGCGCTTGATCGAGTCCAGGTATTTGCGCAGGGTTTCGTACCCGTCTTCTTCAATGTGGAAAATTATGCCGCTGATGTTTATGCTAATGTTCTTTTTCATAGCTGAAAGATCGTTATGAACTGGGTTTTGGAGTTAGCTAGTTGATTTTGTTTTGATCATTTGAGTTGAGTGAACGAGGTCTTCCCAGGTTTCTGTTAAACCGTTGAGAAATTTAGTTCCTTCCTCGGTCAATTTATAATACTTACGCGGTGGCCCAGATTTGGATTCCACCCATTTGTATTCCAGCAGCCCGGCATTCTTCAGGCGTGTGAGGAGCGGGTAGAGGGTTCCTTCTACCACGATCATTTTAGCGGCAGTCAATTCATCCAGCATATCTGAGGCATAAACCTCACCGCGCGATATGATGTGCAGGATGCAGTACTCCAATATGCCTTTTCTCATCTGTACTTGTGTGTTTTCAAGGTTCATACATCCATATTAGTTAAGATCAGATCTCAAAGGCTTATACGGTGAAAGTACTATGTATGGCCAAGTACTGGATAAAAAAAGTTACATTTTTTTTAAAATCCCATAATTTCGCTGAATTCGAAGGGTTAATGCCGGAGTTACCAGTAATTTTGCAGGCGTATTCACCTTCTATATATCTTATCTTAGAAAAACTGTGGGGTTTGGTTTCAGGCTTTTAATCTTACTTTTTACCCCTCTTTTGGGTTTTTCTCAATATTCCAACGATTGGATAAAACAGGGGCAAAGCTATTATCGGATACCTGTTGCAAAAACGGGCGTATATAAACTATCCTATTTCGATTTGCAAACGGCAGGGGTTCCTCTGGCCGCTGTTGATCCAAGACGGGTTCAGATTTTTCATCGCGGACAGGAACAAGCTATTTTAGTTCAGGGGCAGTCAGACGCATCATTTGATTCTGGAGACTTCATTGAGTTTTATGGCGTTGGTAATGACGGCACGCTCGATAAAGATCTTTATAAACCCGCATCAGCACAGCCTCATAATTATTATAACCTGTATAGCGACACTACTTCCTATTTTCTTACCTGGCAGCTATCAGCCATACAGGGAAAACGAATCTCAAACTTCTCTGAAATTAATGTAACCAGTATTCCAAAAGAGGAATACCACCAGCAGGAAAGATTACTGATCAATAAAAATGAATACTCAGGTGGAAATAAGCTCAGCGATGTGATTCAGTTCACGCACTTTGACGAGGGCGAGGGTTGGACGGGCACTGCGATTCGTCAAAACCAAAGTATAGAATATAATCTTGATTTGATTACGCAAACCGTACCGGCTATGGGTGATCCGCAATTGGAAATTTTATTAGTTGGTCGCGATCAGATTCCGCATACGGCAGAAATTTATGTGGGCCCCAACTCCGGCTCGCTGCGATTGTTGGATTCACACAGCTTCAATGGGTTCGCTGCCGAGAAACTTTCTTACTCTCTTAATTGGAGTGATATCGGTGCAGACGGTCGAATCACAATTCGTTTTGCAGCTCCTGCTGCAGCGAATAACCGGTTTCAGTTTAGTACATCTTATTTACGAATTTTCTTTCCACAGAGCTTTGACGCGACAGGCGTTATTGAAAAGACTTTTACTCTGGCACCCAATCCTTCGGGCAAGTCATATCTAGAATTTGATAATGCTGCATCCGATCTTCGCCTTTGGGATGTTACCGATCCGACATCGATTGTTTCGATTGGCACAACGAGTGCCGGGGCAACATTGAAAGCTATAATACCCGATACACAAGTTTCAAGATCACTTTATGTATTTAATACACCCCTTACCCCAACAATCAAACCTGTTTCATTTCGCCTCATCAACGCTGCGCAAGCCGGCTTTGTAATTATTTCGAATAGGGAATTGATGCAACCCGCGCTGGGTTATACCGATCCGGTTAGAGCCTATGCAGGTTACCGCGCTTCCGAGGCAGGTGGTTCTTATGACACATTGGTTGTAAGTATCGATCAGCTCTATAATCAATTTAACTATGGCGAAACTTCACCCCGTGCGGTTTACGAATTTATGCGCTACCTGGTGGCAGAAGGATCGCCTCGCTATCTTTTTTTAATTGGAAAGGGCAGAGATGTGAGTTTTGGTTTTCATCGGTTGATAAATCCGGCATCAACCGTGTTGAAAGATCTTGTACCTACTGCAGGTTCGCCAGCTGCTGATATGACATTTACTGCTGGCCTTGATGGAACCACGTATGAGCCTGCCGTGCCCACGGGTCGTTTATCAGCCAGCACTTCGTTGCAGGTAGCTGCTTACCTCGATAAGATTAAAGAAGTTGAATCAGGACTCTCATCATGGCAAAAGGAAGGATTGCATTTGAGTGGAGGCATTAAACCTGAAGAGCTGGTTACATTTCGCTCTTATGTAGATGAATTTAAAACTACTGCTGAGAGTCCTTACTGGGGTGGTAATATCAGTACGATTGCCAAACGTGATCCAAATCCAGTTGAGCTGATTAATATTTCAGATAAAGTAAATGAAGGTGTAAACCTGATTACATTTTTTGGTCACTCTTCACCCAGTACAATCGATATTGACATTGGCTATGTATCGGACCCTACTATGGGTTATAACAATCCGGGTAAGTATCCGACCTTTCTGATCAACGGTTGTAATGCCGGTAATTTCTTTTCAGGAGGCACTTCATTTGGCGAAGACTGGATACTGACTGCCAACAAAGGAGCACGGAATTTTATCGCTCATAGTTCATTTGGATTCACTTATTCTCTTAAATATTATTCTGATTTGTTTTATCAGGTTGGATTTGCAGATTCGGTATTTGTAAAAAAAGGTGTGGGCGATGTGCAGAAGGAAGTAGCTCGTCAATACATGCTAGCAGCCCCTGCTACTATGGCAAATATTACACAAGTACAACAAATGGTTTTGCTTGGCGACCCAGCTGTTAAGTTGTTCAATTCCGCTAAACCCGATTATGAGATTACAAACTCATCCTTATCGCTGGAATCATTTGATAACAAACCCGTAACAGCGACCAGCGATTCGTTTGCCATAAAAATAGTAGTAAACAATCTAGGCCTCGTAAATACAGATCCGGTAAAAGTTAAATTAATCCGAACGCTTAGTGATGGTTCGCAACTTACCTACGATTCTCTCTTTGCTCCAGTGCTCCATACGGATACACTTGTTTTTAAGATCTTCCGGCAAGGAAACACAGGTGGCGGAAGCAATCAGTTCACAGTTATCGTTGATCCTGAAAATAAGATTAATGAATTGCAGGAGAATAATAATGAAGCTTCCTTAAATTCCTTCATTCCATCCAATGCCACGCTTAATCTGTTCCCGGCTAAGTATGCAATCGTTAACCAGCAAACTGTGAAGTTGGTCTGGCAATCAACCGATCTACTTTCCGCGACCCGCGAATTTGAAGTACAGATTGATACGACAGTTTATTTCAATAGCTCCTATTTAATAAGCAAAACAGTTTCAGGAAAAGTGGTTGCGACAACAGAGATCAACCTAGTGAACGCTGACTCAGTAGTGTACTTCTGGCGCACCCGATTTAAAACTCCACAGCCGGGCGAGAGTGGCGATTGGAGTACATCATCGTTTTCTTATATCATGGGAAGTCCGGAGGGTTGGGCTCAAATCAGATCTGATCAGCTTAAGGAGAATTTTTTCAGTAGTTTAATTCCAGCCAGCGAAGGAACGCCATTCGCGTTTGAAGAGACGGTTACTACTGTTTCTATAAAAACATTTGGAAGTGACAATCCTTCACCGGTTACAGATGTTTCAGTTAAAATCAATAATTCAGAGTATAATCTTGCTACTCAATTCCAACCGTGCAGAAATAATACACTCAACCTGATTGCATTTAATAAAACTACGGCAATTCCATACGCGGGTCTGCCATTCAATTTTCAGGACCCCCGGACATGTGGTCGCGAGCCACAATTGATTAATAGTTTTATTCTAACTGAGTTGGAGACTGGTCTGAATGATGATCTTGCTGCCTTTGTCGATGCAGTTGGTATTAGCGATTCTGTGGTACTCTTCTCAATCGGTAATCCAGGATATAGTTCATGGTCGACAAGTGTAAAAACCAAGCTTGGTGAACTCGGAATTGGTCTTACGGATCTGGAGGCGCTTCAAACGGGTGAACCGATTATTATTTTTGGTAGAAAAGGTGCTTCACCGGGCTCTGCAAAAATAACCCGCTCATTGTTGGCACCAGCGAGTGAGCAAGTGATCACCGCTACCGGAACCATTACCGGAAGAAAGACGGACGGCAGTATGAAATCGGTGGTAGTAGGTCCTGCGTCTGAATGGAAGCAATTCGTATCGAGGGCCGACCAAGTTGAACCGGAGGACGAAACCATCTTTTCTATCTATGGTGTTACGTTGGATGGAAAGGAAATATTTATCTCGGACGCGGTTGGATCAAACCACGATCTTTCTTCAATTTCTGTTCTGGATTATCCCTATTTGAAAGTTGCTTTCAATACAAAGGATAAAGTGAATCTCACGCCATCCCAATGGAAAAACTGGGCCGTACTTTATGAACCCGTGGCTGAAGGCATTCTCGTTTTTAAAGGCCCCGAAAGTTTTCTTACTGTGGAGGAAGGTCAGGCCTGGAATTCAACTTTTGGCTTTACTAATATGACATCAAAAAACTTCAAGGCCTCGCTCCGCGTTGATCTTGAAATAGTTAATAAGCAAACTCAAAATCGCGAGCAGCAGAATTTTACCATTGTAGCACCGGCACCCGGTGATACTACGTTCTTTGATATTACGTCTTCCACGTTAGGAAAGATTGGTAAGAACGATGTGAATGTCTTTGTAAACAAGAGGATACTAGCAGAAACTTATTACGATAACAATTTTATTGCGCTGCCAGATTATCTGACCGTGCTGGCAGATAAAACACCTCCCATACTGGATGTTACCTTCGACAAGCGAACCCTGCGTAACGGAGATTATGTTTCATCAACTCCCGAAATTATAATTACTATGGTTGATGAAAACCAATTCCGATTTAAGTCAGATACGTTGGGTGTAACCTTGCTACTGAGCTATCCGTGCACAAATTCTCCGTGTCCGTTTACAAGAATCCCGCTTAGCGGGGATGATGTAAAATGGTTTGCTGGTACTGCGAGTTCAAATTTCAGAATAGAATTTACACCCCAGTTGGCTGATGGAGATTATGTACTTTCGGCTCAGGTAGCCGATGCCAGTGGCAACTTAAGTGGAGAGGTGCCTTATGAGATTTCATTCACGGTAAAATCAGAACCTTCTTTATCGTTTACCAGTGTGTTTCCCAATCCATCGGCCGGAGATTTCTTTTTTAACTTCATACTCACTGGCAATGAACTGCCAAACGAATTCTTGCTGGAGATATTCACAATGCAAGGTCAACGGGTACGCACCTTTGATGCAACCAGTATTCAACAGTTTACTATTGGGACGAATCAATTGATGTGGGATGGACGGGAAGCCACTGGCGCATATCTTCCACGTGGAGTTTACGCGTATCGGTTGCGGGTGAAAACTCCTTCAAAAGAAACATCAACACAAGGAAAGCTCGTGTTGATGCGGTAATTATAAATGAAGTAATTGAATCAATGATGATGACCACCCGGACCATGAACGTGGCCGTGCGCTAATTCTTCTTCGGTAGCATTCCGGATTTCAAGAATCTCAACGGCAAAGTTCAATTCAACACCAGCTAAAGGGTGGTTGGCATCTACCGTAATTGAATCGAGGCCTACTTTTGTTACGGTTACTACCTGGCCCTGGTTGGTTTGAAATTGCATGCCTACCTGTACAGGTTGATCGCCAAAGGCAGAGCGAGGGACCTGTTGCATCAAATCATCGCTTTTAATACCATATCCTTTCTCAGGACTTACTTTGAGATTAAACTTATCACCTTTGGTTTTTCCTTCCAGGCCTTCTTCCATGCCAGGAATAAGATTGCCGATGCCATGAATATAGTTCAATGGATCGCGACCAGAACTTGAATCAAGAATGTTGCCCTCATTGTCGGTAAGTGTGTAGTGAATGGCGGCTACTTTGTGTTTAGTGATTTGCATGCGTGTTTGGTTTATTGAAATACCTAAAAGCATCCAGGCATTTCAGGTTTTAAAATTAGTTTCAAATATTCTACGTGGTGGATAGATTTCAATGCTTAATTAAATGGGTCTTTCAATGCATTGAAAGACCCATTGTACCTAAGGCCGGAATCGAACCGGCACGCCCGAAGGCACACGATTTTGAGTCGTGCGCGTCTACCAGTTCCGCCACTCAGGCTCGTTTACCTGATCCGTTATAACGAACGGGTTGCAAAGATGTATAAAACTTAGTTTTTGCCAAAATTCAAAGCTCAATAAATTTCTCCAAGGAAAAAGCCTGTGTTCGCTCTGAAAACAAGGTTTTAACCCGACCCCAGACTTTAGCGAATAATTCAGACTTGCGATAGTTCTCCAGACTTTGAGAGCCATCCCAATGACTCAACGTAGTATAACAGCAAGTATCTTCAGAATCAATTAATAATTGAAGATGTAAACATCCAGGAAAATTTCGGATAGCCTCCTTATTCCGATTGAAGATCTCTAAAAACTCTTCCACTCCGGCTTGTGTAAAATGCATACGTACGATTCGGATAATCATAAGAGCAACATTAGCATAAACACTTAAGAGATAAGATCATAACATTAAAAGACAATAGTCTTGTGTCTGGATTGCTACTTCCATCTGTTTATTCATCAAATGTCACATTCACAGGACTGTCGTATTGTAATCCTAACAACTCGCTTGCATTTCCTTTATAAATTCCAATTTCCAATAAATCCTGGCTATTGAAAATCAGGAAACAATCTCCCTGTTCAGTTTGATAATAATTTGTATGAATGCGCTTAAATTTTTCGCCTCCAAACTGAATGGTAAATGTTCTCCCTTTAGTGAGTATCTCAAAATCTACCTTTGCAATATTGGTGATCAGGTTTCCATAATTATCAACACGCACCACATGACCGGCAATAATCCGCTTTGTGGCCTTCACCTGCCTGTTCATACTTTTCCGAAATGAGGTAAGTGGCTTGCCTAACGTTGTGATGGTAACTCCGCTGGCGAGTTTGGCTGCTGCAGGTGCAAGAATATCTTTTTCCGGAAAAGTAGTCTGGATCGGATTTACAGAGTTTAGTTGTACTACCTGCTGGTGGTTTTTATCGCTGATAAGTCCGAACAAACCGTTATCCACACCTACAAAGAAATGATCCTCCAGTTGCAGGGCCAGGAATATTTCTTCCTTGTTACCAGATGAGTCCACACCTACCAGATGCACGGTTCCATTCGGGAAATCACGGAAAGCAGATTTTAGAACATAGGCTCCATGGGCAATATCACACGATGCAATTTTATGAGTGATATCAATCATAGTTAATCCCGGATTGATGCTGAGAATCCTGGCCTTCACCGTGGCCACATAGTGATCGCTTTCTCCACTGTCGGTAAGAAGGGTAATGATGGCCATTCGCGAACGTTATACCACGCCCCGATGTTTTTGCTTGGGCGGGATTTGTTTACTTTTATGCATCAAAATTAATTGATTTCAACCACATTACTTCATTGATAGAAAAAACCATCACACTCGAAAACATTCCACTTACCGACTTTCTGGGGGTGGAAAATAAGAACATCACTGAACTGGCCGCTGCGTTTCCGAAGAGCAAAATCATTTCACGAGGAAATGAAATTCTGGTTAAAGGTGAGGCTCCGGATATTCTGCAGATAACCGATATCCTTAATTCGCTCATGGATCACTTCCATCAATTTGGTCGTGTAACCGAAGAAAACGTACGTGGATATATCACGCAGGAGCGCCAGGAGTTTGTTGCTGAGGATTCTCCTGACGGAATCATTCTCTATGGAACAAAAGGGGCTGCTATTAAGGCCAAAACGGTAAACCAGCAAAAATTGGTGAAAGCGGTGAAGGATTATGACCTCGTTTTTGCTTTGGGTCCAGCCGGTACTGGTAAAACCTTTGTGTCAGTAGCTATGGCGGTTAAGGCGTTGAAGAATAAACAAGTTAAGAAACTGATTATTACACGCCCCGCTGTGGAGGCTGGAGAGAATCTCGGATTTTTACCTGGCGATCTGAAAGAAAAAATTGATCCTTACCTAAGACCGATCTACGATGCCCTCAACGACATGGTGCCGTTTGAAAAACTGAAATACTACATGGAGCGCGAGATCATTGAAATTGCACCGCTTGCCTACATGCGAGGTCGTACCCTCAATAATGCCTTTATTTTGCTGGACGAAGCGCAGAACACTACCCCCATGCAAATGAAAATGTTTCTCACCCGCATGGGCCCGGATTCAAAAATGATTGTAACGGGGGATACTTCTCAAATTGACTTGCCACACAACCAGCGTTCGGGGCTTAAAGAGGCCGTTCGAATTTTAAATGAAGTTAAGGGAATTGGTTTTGTTGAACTGAATGAGCGGGATGTTGTTCGCCATCGGTTGGTACGCGATATCATTGAAGCCTATGGAAAAGTAAGCTCTTCCGGTCACGCCTAAATAAAACAGCGGGGGTTGAAGGCGAAAGTCCAATACCATTCTAATGATGCATAGGAGGTAACTTGAAAAAAAATCATCAACTTAAAAGGTTTTCAATCCACTTTACTTTGATCAACTGGTTTCAGATCTCAGCACAAGAAGCGCTGGAAAAGGCAGGCACTTCCCTTCAAGGACTAGACGATGCCGAGGTAAAGCAGCGCACACTCAAGCACGGAAAAAATGAACTTAAAACACAAGGACGGAGATCTCCCTGGCTGATTCTCTTTGGTCAGTTCAAGGAGATCATGATTTTGATTTTACTGGCAGCTGCAATAGTTTCATTTTTTCTTGGGGATGCGAAAGATGCAATTATCATTTTGGTCATTGTTATACTCAATACAGTGGTTGGGTTTGTGCAAGAGTTCAATGCTGAGAAGGCAATGGACGAACTAAAGAAGCTAGCCGCAACATTAGCTCACGTAGTTCGGGGCGGAGAAGCAAAAAATATTCCTTCGGCAGAACTCGTACCCGGTGATATCATTCGCCTGGAGGCCGGAGATAGCGTTCCGGCAGATGTTCGTTTGGTGGAGACACATGCACTAAAAATTGAAGAGGCTTCATTAACGGGGGAGTCTTACCCGGTAGAAAAAAATACGGATATAATTGACAATGAGAATGCATCAGTAGGAGATCGGCTGAACATGGCATTTAAATCAACGCTGGTCAGTCATGGCCGCGCAGTAGCCGTGGTGGTTGCCACAGGTATGGAAACTGAGATTGGCAAAATTGCTTCGATGCTGCAGGAAGTGGAGACTAAAACTCCACTTCAGATCAGGATGACTGACTTCAGCAAGAAGCTTTCGTTTCTCATCGTTTTGATTTGTGTGGTTATTTATGGTGTGGGATTGTTGCGTGGCGAAGAACACATGCAAATGTTAATGACAGCAATTTCGGTGGCGGTGGCAGCCATTCCGGAAGCATTACCTGCGGTGATTACAGTGGCTCTTGCTCTTGGCGCACGCAAGATGGTTAAAAAGAATGCGTTGATACGAAAGTTACCCGCGGTTGAAACATTGGGTTCAGTAAATTATATCTGTACTGATAAAACCGGAACACTCACGGAAAATAAAATGTCCGTGCGTGAAACCTGGTGCGAAAATGATGACGCGCTCCTGATTGGAATGAAAACAAAAGAGGCTTTGCTGTTGGGTATGAGTCTCAATCAGGACACTCAACGGAGCGGAGCTGAACTCGTTGGCGATTCTACCGAAATAGCAGCGGTGCTTTTTGCCATAGAGAATAATGAGCAACTCAGTCAGGCAGCAACATCCTTTCCCCGCATAGAAGAAGTTCCCTTTGATAGTGAACGTAGGATGATGACAACCGTTCATCAATTCAATGATCAATATCTTGTGATCACCAAAGGAGCCGTTGAAGCGGTACTCATGATCTGCAAGCAAACAGATAAAGATGGAATTATTCGCAAGGCTGACTCGATTGCTGAAAATGGAATGCGAACATTGGCGTATGGATGTAAAGTTATCGGTCAAAATGAATTAGAACCTTCTCGCCTTCAGTTTTTGGAGCAAGATCTACAATTCATTGGAGTGATTGGAATGATCGACCCACCGCGACCTGAAATAATTGCAGCAGTAGAAGAATGCCAGGAAGCAGGCATTACACCCGTGATGATTACAGGCGACCATCCCAAAACAGCCGTGACCATTGCCCGGGAAGTTGGGATTATGCAAGATCACGATGAGGTATTAGTAGGATCGGAGATGGTGGAGCTGAGTTTTGAACAATTAAAGGACAAAGTAGAACGGGTTCGGGTTTATGCCCGCGTTAGTGCTGGGCAAAAATTGAGTATCGTAAAAGCATTACAGGCGCAAGGCCATTATGTTGCTATGACAGGCGATGGAGTGAATGATGCGCCTTCGCTGAAGATGGCTAACATTGGCGTAGCCATGGGCATCACGGGCACCGATGTTTCCAAACAAGCTGCCCACATGGTGTTGATGGATGATAACTTTTCAACCATTGTGAAAGCGGTACGGGAAGGCCGCAGAATTTTTGATAATATCCGCAAGTTCATACGCTACATTATGACCGGCAATGCAGGTGAGATCTGGACTATTTTCCTTGCACCCCTGATAGGCTTACCTATGCCCTTGTTGCCCATTCATATTTTGTGGATCAACCTTGTAACGGATGGATTGCCAAGTCTGGCACTGGCCAATGAACCGGCTGAAGCAAACATTATGAAGCGTCCTCCACGCAGTTCGGTTACCAATGTTTTTTCGGATGGGGTTGGTATCCATATTCTGTGGGTAGGTTTATTAATTGGGGCTTTGTGTTTGAGTATTCAATGGGTGTCGATTAAGCAAGGGTTAGAACATTGGCAAACGATGGTGTTTACAACTTTGTCGTTATGTCAGTTGGCTCATGTTATTGCCATTCGTAGTTCTGATGCATTTATCTATAAGCATGGTCTTTTCAGAAACCGGATTTTGTTGATCACGGTATTGGGAACGGTAGCCCTGCAGATGGCGTTGGTTTATATTCCTGTCATGCAAGGAATCTTTAATACTTCAGCACTTACATTCAAAGAATTGTTAGTCTGTTTTGGATCTGCGGCCATTGTTTTTCATATGGTGGAATTCGAAAAGTGGATTCGTCATCGTAAAAAGACTTAATGACTTTTTGTTTTGCTTTCAGCAGTTGGTAAATTCACCAATGCTAAGTTGGGTTCCTTTTGCTATGGTACGAATAACACTATTCCTTACAGGAGGAATTCTGTTAGCCATCTATTGGCCCAATCTGATTTCTGAGCAAGTCACTTTCTGCATTTTAATTACCCTGATCTGTGTTTATCTGATTTCAGTATTTACACTTCGTTCGTGGCGGTGGGTAAAGACCTTCAATGGATTCATTGGGTTGTTGGCTATTTTCTTTTTTGGATATCTGCATCTGTTAATGCGCACCGATAGCCGGCATGGCGATCATCTTCTGAATGAAAAGGATGCAGTGGTTGCTTATGAGGCAATTTTACGAAGTGCACCTGAGTCCAGGGCAAAGTCGTGGAAATTACAAGTACAATTGGTACGCGTTAAGACAGATCGATGGAAAGAAAAGAGAGGAACTGTGATGTTGTATGTTTCCAAAAAATCAATGGCTCAGATTCCATGGTCGTATGGCGACAGGCTTCTGATAAAAGGAACACCGAATGAGTTAAGACCTCCGGCCAATCCCAACGAGTTTGACTTCAAACGGTTTCTGAGTTTTAGAAATATCTATCATCAGCAGTTTGTTTTGGCTGATCAGATTCGGTTCATCCGTCATGCTGAAAGAAAGGGTTTTATTTACTATTCACATCAGGTGCGCGCCTGGGCTAGTGAGGTGATTAGAAAGAACATTCCTGGTGAACAAGAACAGGCAATTGCAATGGCATTGGTGTTGGGTGTTACCGAAGGCATTGATACCGATTTGCAAAATGCGTACGCAGCCAGTGGGGCCATGCATGTGTTAGCTGTATCTGGCCTGCATGTGGGTATTATTTATGGAATCATATTAGTTTTACTCCGTCCACTGAATTCTTATGCATGGAGTCGTTGGATAGTTGCAGGTATCAGCATACTGCTACTTTGGTCTTTTGCTTTTGTTACTGGTTTATCGCCTTCTGTTTTGCGGGCGGTCACTATGTTTTCGTTTATTGCCTTAGCCCGACCGTTAGGCTGGCGAACCAATATTTACAATACGCTGGCAGCTTCTGCTTTTGTACTAATGATTTATAATCCATTCCTGATCATGTCAGTAGGATTTCAGTTGTCGTACCTGGCAGTGTTAGGTATTGTTTATTTGCAAAGGCCAATCTACAACCTATGGGAAATTGAGAATCGGGCAGGGGACTGGATATGGCAGATTACGTGCGTATCCATTGCTGCACAGATTGCTACATTTGCCTTGGGTATGTTATACTTTCACCAGTTTCCGGTTTACTTTTTAGTTTCGAATTTATTTGTAATTCCGTTATCAACTTTGGTGCTTATTGGCGGAACTATTCTTTTAGTAATCAGTGCCTGGTCCTGGTTAGCTTTGTTGGTGGGTAAATTAGTAGTAGTCTTAATTCAACTTCTCAATTGGTTGGTCTTTAAAACAGAGGAACTACCCTTTAGCCTCATTAGTAACATCCACCTTACTACCTTTCAGTGTTGGGTGATTATGATGATACTGCTATCCATAATTTTCATGATTCAGTACCGGTCAGTAAAAGGATTATACCTTGCAGGTATCCTTACCCTGATTTTTGTTTTTACTCAATATCTTCATTTTAGGAATTGGGTTGACCGTAAGCAGTTTGTAGTGTATAGTATATCCGGTCATTCGGCTATGGAATGGATTGAGAGCGGAGTTAGTTATTTCAAAGCAGATTCTGCATTACAGAGTGATGAGGAGCGCATGCGATTTCACATCCGGCCTAACCGGCTGCAGCGTGGTGTGATCGCAGTTAATAAAGAAATCCCATTCAAACAAAAATTACCACAGAACTTAGAGACGTTTTATTGGCAGGGTAATAGGATAATTTTTGTTCAAAATAGAGAAGCCCAATTGCCTGCATCGGGCGAAATCGATTACCTTGTTGTCGGCCGAAATTCAATATCTCCGCAAGCTATTAAGAATCTATCGATCAGGCAGATAATTTTGGATGGCAGTAACTCCCGGGGTTATATAAATAGATGGAGAAAGGTAATTGATAAAGAACGATTGTATGCCGTATTGGATGAAGGAGCTTTTGTTTTAACCCGATAATATGAGTTTGGTAAATTATTCAGTAAAGGAACGAGTAGGGTATATAACGCTAAACCGTCCTGACAAGCGAAATGCATTAAGTCATGAATTAGTGCATGACTTGAAGGAGGCTTTTTCCAGAGCTGAAACTGATGCCAGCATCAAGGTTGTGGTACTTAATGCCAATGGCGAATCTTTTTGTGCTGGTGCCGACCTTGCATATATTCAACAGCTTCAGAATTTTACATTTGAAGAGAACCTTGCAGACTCAAAACATCTCAAGGAATTATTCCTGCAGATTTATACGCTTAAGAAAGTTGTGATTGCACAAGTACAAGGTCATGCATTAGCAGGTGGTTGTGGACTTGCCACAGTTTGTGATTTTACCTTTTCAGTTCCTGAAGCTAAATTTGGATATACAGAAGTGAAGATTGGATTTATTCCGGCCCTGGTGGCTGTTTTTTTGGTACGAAAAATCGGGGAGCAAAAGGCACGACAGCTATTACTTACCGGAGAGATAATAAAGGCTCAAGATGCTCTGAGCAGAGGCCTCATCTCTAAAGTAGTTGATGCAAAAGACCTTGAAGCGTCTGTTTTTGATTTTGCCCAGGAGCTCGTTCGAAACAACTCAGCTCAATCCATGCAATTAACCAAGCAGTTAATTGCCGATGTACAATCCTTGTCACTACACGATGCACTGGATCTTGCAACGTCTGTGAATGCACAGGCGCGTGCAACTGAGGATTGTAAAAGGGGTATTGCTGCCTTTCTGAATAAGCAGGAGCTTCGCTGGTAAATGTTAGGCTTCTGACCACTCTTTGATGTACTGATCAGAGGTCTGACGGCTTGACGGATCAGTTTTTAGACCCACGCTTAATTCCTATTTTTGGTAGTGACTTCCCTTGAAATACTCCAGCACTATTGGGGTTATACCCAATTTCGTCCACCACAGGATGAAATTATTCAGGCCGTTTTGGATAAGCGTGATGTGCTGGCCATTCTACCAACCGGAGGCGGAAAGTCCATTTGCTTTCAGGTTCCGGTATTGATGCAGGAGGGTATCTGTCTTGTAATAACTCCCCTTATCGCCCTCATGCAAGATCAGGTTAAGCAACTTAAACAACGGGGTATTGCTGCCGTATCGGTTCATGCGGGTATGCACCACCGTGAAATTGATATTACGCTGGACAATTGTGTCTTTGGTAAAATAAAATTTCTGTACCTATCACCTGAACGTTTGCAGACTGATTTATTCAAAGAAAGAGTGAAGCGAATGAATGTCTGCCTGGTGGCGATTGATGAAGCGCATTGTATTTCACAATGGGGCTACGATTTCAGGCCTCCATATTTGCAAATAGCTGAACTCAGGGAAGTAAAACCGGACGTTCCGTTTATTGCTCTAACCGCCACCGCCACTTCGGTTGTTAAGGAAGATATTATCTCCAAACTCAATCTTTCTAATCCTGCTCTTTTTCAAAAGAGTTTTGCGCGCGAGAATCTTTCATTTGTGGTTCGCAAGACAGAAACGAAAGAAAAAAAATTATTGGAAGTACTTCGTAAGGTGCCCGGTTCAGCGATTATCTATGTTCGTTCAAGGAAGTCAACGGCATCATTGGCTGCTTTCCTGAATAAAAATAAAATCTCTTCCACCTTTTATCATGCAGGTTTAACCCATCAGGACCGTATTTCCCGGCAGGAGGAATGGATCTCAAACCAAAGCCGGGTAATGGTAGCTACCAATGCGTTTGGAATGGGTATTGACAAACCGGATGTAAGGGTAGTGGTTCATATGGACTTACCCGAAAACTTAGAGTCCTATTATCAGGAAGCAGGTCGTGCTGGTCGCGATGGAAAACGGTCTTACGCGGCTATCATTTTTCATGAAGTGGATGTGCTGTCGCTTCAAAACAAAGTTCTTCAGTCGCAACCTGAAATAGACTACCTAAAAAAGATCTACCAGGCAGTAGCAAATCACTTTCAGGTAGCTGAAGGCAGTAGTCAGGGTGAGAGTTATGATTTTGATTTGGACGGATTCTGTAATAAATTTTCATTTAAGTCTACGGATGTTTATCCGGCATTAAAAAAACTGGAAGAATTTGGTCTGCTTGACTTCAACGAAAGTTTTTACCGGCCCTCGCTACTTCATTTCACCTTTGATAAAAAGAAGCTGTATGAATTTCAGATAGCGCATGAGCGTTTTGATTTACTTATTAAAGCTTTATTGAGGTTATATGGTGGTGAATTATATTCCGATTTCACACCAGTATCTGAGAATCAAATCGCCTTGATGATGAAGCAATCCGTTTCTACAATCAAATTGGAACTGGGACAATTAAATAATCTTCAGGTATTGGTGTATGAACCGGTCAATGAAAGTCCGAAGATTACGTTTGTTCTGCCGCGCCAGGATGCAGACCGATTGCCGATCGACCGCAAAGAGTTTGATCGCAGGAGAACCCTTCATTTAAGCAAGATGGAAGCAATGAAAAGCTACGTTGAGCAAAATCATCGTTGCCGAATGCAGGTGATCCAGGAATACTTTGATGAGATAACCTATGCAACCTGCGAGATTTGTGATGTGTGCATCAGCAAGCGCAAAACGGAGAATCTGGCTATGCTCAAGGACTATGAGCAACAGATACTTTATTTGTTAAAGCAAAAACCGATGACGGTAGAGGAACTTGAAACGGCTGTTGATCCGCAGGAAAAGGAATTATTTATTGAAGTAGTGCGCGAGATGGTGGACACAGCCCAGATTGCTTATGATGAGTTTTGGGTGCTTCGAAAAATCAACAAATAACTTACGGCTTTAGCGCTCTGCGGTTTCTTCTGCGCACCCACCAAAACACTAAGGCGATAAGGCCTACTACAAATGGCCATAGAGTTACAAGAAAGATCAGGAAGGATAGTAGATTATCCCAGCCGCCTTTTAATGACTCCACAAATTTTGAAGCAAACCCAAAGTCAGTTCCAATAATTTCATAATAAGATACATTGAGTGTACTAAATGAAACCTGGTTTTGAAGATATTTCAAACGGCCTTCCATCGATTCAATCTCAGCACGCACATTTGCAATCTGACTCTCAATGGATACGATCTCCTCTACAGTTTTTGCCTGCTTAAGAATTTCGCGGAAACGAGCTTCCAGTTCTTTCTTTGTGGTGAGGCGCGCTTCAACATCGATAAACTCTTCGGTTACATCTTGTGTATTGATACTCTTATTTTCAATTTTATCAGCTAATGGTTCTAATCGATAGATCAGATTATCAAACTGATCAGCAGGCACCCTGATTGTTTGGGTGTATTGAAGACGATTTTCATAGTTGCTTTCATTCTCGGAAGAGATGTAAGCATTTAGTTCTTTGCTGATTTTCTCTATTTCAATTTTTGTCTTTTTTACATCGCTACTTTTAAAATCAAGCTGCCCATTGCGGATTAGTTTTCGCTCCACGGAAATATCAGTTGCTTGAGCCGGTTGTTCACTAATCTTCCTATCCATGGCCATTTCTGCTACGGGAGCCAGGGCATAGTTGACATCGTTGTTCTTTTCATTGCAAGAAAACATCAAGATGAATATTCCAAGGATGAGATTCATTTTCATTTTGATTGATGGTTCATGTTTATAAGTCGGAATTGCAATAATAGTCACGCAAGGTAAATAAAAAAGTCAGGCCTTTTATTAGACCTGACTTTGACGTGAACTGCTTTTAACTATTATTCTAGTGCCGCAACACCGGGTAATACTTTTCCTTCAAAATATTCCAAAAGGGCTCCACCACCTGTCGATACATAACTTACCTTTTCTTCGAAGCCAAACTTGGCGACTGCAGCGGCTGAGTCACCACCACCAATCAATGAGAAAGCTCCTTTTGAAGTAGCTCGAACGACCGCTTCGGCTACAGCCTTGGTTCCTTTCTCAAATTTCTCCATTTCAAAAACACCCATCGGTCCGTTCCACAAAATGGTTTTTGATTCTTCTATTACTTTAGAGAAAACCTGCGTTGCCTGTGGCCCGATATCCAACCCCATCCAACCATCCGGAATGGAATTGTTATTAACGGTTTGAGTATTCGCATTAGCATCAAACTTATCACCGGCTATAGAATCGATAGGCAAATGCAGTTCAACACCTTTGGCCTTTGCTTTCTGAATAAGTTCTTTTGCCAGGTCCAGTTTATCAGCTTCTACTAATGAATTTCCGATGTTGCCACCTAATGCTTTAAAAAAAGTATAGGCCATACCACCACCGATTATCAGGTGGTTTACTTTATCGAGAAGCTTCTCGATGATCAGAATTTTATCAGAAATCTTTGCGCCACCCATAATCGCTGTAAATGGCTTTACTGAATTGTCAAGTACCTTTTTGGCATTGTCGAGTTCAGCTGCCATCACATATCCGGCACACTTATCCTTAAAAAATTGTGCAACTATGGTGGTGGAGGCATGTGCACGGTGGGCGGTACCAAACGCATCGTTTACATATACATCACCATGTTTCGAAAGTTTTTCTGCGAATGCAACATCGCCCTTCTCTTCTTGCTTATAGAAACGTAGGTTTTCCAGTAACAACACTTCACCGGGTTTCAATGTGCCAGAAAGTTTATAGCCTTCTTCACCAATGCAATCCGGTGCGAATTTAACAGCTACGCCAAGGAGCGCTTCAGTAGTTTTGATCGTGTGCTTAAGTGAGTATTTATCCTCTGGCCCTTCTTTTGGTCGACCCAGGTGCGACATCAGAATGCAACTGCCTCCATCCTTAAGAATCTTCTTTATCGTAGGCACGGTAGCCCGGATGCGATTGTCATCGGTTACTTCAAAACTTTTATTGAGGGGCACATTAAAATCTACCCGAATAAGAGCACGTTTGCCATTAAAATTTATATCATTAATTGTCTTCATAAACACCTTTTTTAGGTGGCCGAAGTTACAAAATCAGTTGGTAGGGTGGGTGAATAGAGGCTTCTATTTTTCAGCAAACGATTGAAGGTTCATTCACAGAAACGGGGATAATTTCCCTCCATTTATCAGATTCTGCGTAAAACTTTATCGTTTCATTTCTTTGCTCCAGAAGTTTGGTAAGATAGCGTTTCAGAAAAATAAAGTCGGCTGCTTCTCCAATCAGCCCCAAAGGCGATTCAAAATAAAAATGATCGATCATCACGGTATCTTCATTCATGGCATAGAAGAAGTGGTCGTGAATCATGGTTTTGAAAACACCGCTAACCATTTCATCCGTAAAGAAAAAGGGACGGGTGAATTTACTTATTTGAGTTTCCAGGGTTTGACGGAAGCCGAGATGAGTAGCTTGCCATAATGCTTTTTGGTTGGGCCCGATAAGTCCTCGGGTTACACCGCCCACGGCCTCTTCATTTGTATGCTGCACGGAGATTTTATGCAAATCAATACTACGTGCGAGATCAAAGCATAATTCAATGGGTGCTTTGATAAGAGTGGTAAGTTCGATTTTATTCATCTAGTAGAAATTAATCCCCAAAACTGATACCGAGTCCTTTTGCTGCTTTTATTATATCAGCATCTTTCTTTAACGTGTTATATTCTTTCGTTGCGTCTTCAAGCGTTACGGATGTGATTGCATTGTTTTTGAAAGCCACCATCCGTCCAAAGTTTTTCTCAAGAGCCAATTCAAAGGCCTTCACCCCAAATAGAGAAGCCAGCACCCGGTCATACGCGATAGGTGTGCCTCCACGTTGTACGTGCCCTAAAACGGTTTCTCGTATTTCAGCCTGACATCCGGCATCTTTCAGTTGTTTGGATAGCTGGTAGGCTACTCCTCCTAATCGAACATGCTCCGATCCCTTTTCACCAGCGGAAGAAGTAATAGTTCCCGTTTTTGGTTTTGCACCTTCGGCTACTACGATATTGACAAACCCCCGGCCCTTTTTATAACGGTTGTCGATCTTCTTTACCAACTTATTAATATCATAGGGGATTTCTGGAATGAGACAAATTTCGGCTCCACCGGCAATAGCAGTGTGCAACGCAATCCAGCCGGCATCACGACCCATCACTTCCATAATCATGGTTCGATGATGACTTTCAGCAGTGGTTACCAATTTGTCGAAGCTATCGGTAGCGATTTGCACTGCAGTTTGAAATCCAAAAGTTACATCTGTAGCTGACAGGTCATTGTCGATTGTCTTTGGAACTCCAATCATCGGTATCCCTTTTTTGTAAAGAGTCTTGGATATTTTCTGTGAGCCATCTCCGCCAATATTAATAATGGCATCGAAGTTTAATTTCTTAAGCTTTTCGACCAGTTCATCAGAACGGTCAACAAATCGAACTGTGCCATCAGGCTGGGGGTAGGGGAACTTGATAGGATTGCCCTTGTTCGTTGTTTTAAGAATGGTTCCACCCTTTACGTGAATGCCAGCAGTCAACTTACTGGTTAGTTTTATTATTTCCTGTGGTTCATTTAAAACTCCATTAAATGCTTCAATACTTCCGTAGACCTCCCAGCCTTCATTTTCTTTAGAAGCACTTTCCTTGCGGGCACGTTTACAAATTCCACGGATAACTGCGTTAAGGCCTGGAGAGTCACCGCCACCGGTGAGAACGAGAATTTTCTTTGTCATTTCTAATCTTGCTCTAATAAGTTTGGTGCCGAAGATCAGGCACTACATAAGCAGTGAATATCTTAATAAGTCTTCAAATGGAAAGCGGTAGGGCCGAATATTTTTTTATTCCGCTGCGGCTCTCCGTAGGCGGTCATTAATTGCTTTGCCTAAGCCAATATCAGGCAACGCCTCGGCAAGGATAATGTCAACGTCCTTTTTATCGAGTTCACGCAAGGAAGCAAATAAGTGCTGGGCTGCCTCTTCCAGGTTTCCAGTATTGGATAATGCAATTTGATTAGCCTGATCTATGCCCGCTGCTTTATTACGGAAGGCGAGTATCCCAACTTTTGAATTTGGGTATTGGGTTATTAATTCGGACAATACCCCCCACGCAACTTTTTTTCGGGGTGCGTAGTGACTTTTCAGTTGTCCCGGAGCTTTAGGATTGGATGAGCTATTGAGTTGTACTGCAACTTTTCCTATTACCTTTTCTATTTCCTCAAGGGTAAGTCCACCCAGCCGGAATACTGTTGGGATATCATTTTCAAAACCAACAATGGTAGATTCAATACCAACCCGACATTCTCCGCCATTCAGAATATATTTTATCTTATGGCCGAGTTGTTCATTCACATGCTCGGGTCGGGTGGGGCTTACGTAACCGAATGGGTTGGCACTGGGTGCGGCCAATGGAAAAGATAAAGCTTGAAGAAGTGACTGTGTAAGTGGATGATCTGGATTGCGAATCCCAACGGTATCCATACCTGAAGTAACGAGGTCGGGAATGATACTTTTCTTTTTAAGCAGCAGGGTTAAAGGTCCTGGCCAAAATTTGGTTGCTAGTTTTTCTGCTTTTTCCGGTAAGAATTCAACCAGTTCTTTCGCGTGTTGCAAATTCGCCACGTGCACGATTAGTGGATCAAATTGTGGGCGGTCTTTGACTTTAAAAATTTTCAATACCGCATTTGAATCCAGGGCGTTGCCGGCAAGTCCGTAAACAGTTTCGGTAGGGATCGCCACTAATTCACCCTGTTCCAGTAATGTTTTTGCTTTGAAAATATCTTTTCCGATTTCCGCCATGGATGCGCAAAGCTAAAATTTATTTGTCATGATGTGATAAAGGGTGTATGTTGTAGGAGCAAATGATAAACCTATGAGTAATAAAACACGCTCGATTTTAAAAGCTATTGCAGTAATCTTAGTCTTGCTGGCAGTTCTGATGGAACTAAAAATTATCATTATTCCAGCAATTGCAATTTATAAGTTTTGGATTGTGGTGATTGCGTTTGGATTAATGCTGGTGGGTTCTAAGTAGTTTTTCTTTCATCCTTAATACAGATCGCTCCTGGTTGTATTCTTCTAGGGATGTCAGGGGAATCCATTTCACATCGTGAGATTCTTCACTTACTATAATTGGTTCATCGATTGAAGCTTCGATAAGAAACCGGATATCAAAATGAAAATGCTCAGGAAAGTCCTTTCGGAGAGGAATAGTATGGATATCTACATCAAATGGAGCTGATTCAACAATTCTAAGTTTTTTTAAGCCAGTCTCTTCCTCAGCTTCCCGTAACGCCACGCGCAAAATATTCTCATCACCATCGGCATGCCCTCCGGGTTGCACCCATTTATTTAATTTAGCATGATGCACGAGTAAAGTCTGCGACCGGTTGCTATCTACAATCCAGGACGAACCGGTGATATGACCCGGGAGGTGTGTGCGTTGAAAACAATCGGGGTGAGAAAGCAGTTCTAAGAAACGATTAATGAAAAATTCTTCTTCCCGAAAGGCTGTAGTATATCCGGAAAAGAAACTAACTAAAGTTGAACGATCCACAAAGACTATTGAATAACAATAGTGACTTTATTGAATTTTCCATCTTCCAGTTTGCCGATAATTTCGCCACCACCTGAGTTGTCCCGGTCGTCTTTACGAACTATCACATAATATGAGATTGCCTCCATTTTTTTGAATTTCACTAAGCCCTTAGCATCCGAGGTTCCTTCCATTACTACATTTTGTTCTTTCAGGTAGTCTTGTTCAGATTTGAATAACTTCACTTCGGCACCGTTCACCGTGTTGCCCACTTCATCGCGTACAGTAATCGTTAAGGAGGTGTTTAAAATCTGATTGGGTTGGCTAACAAAGGAGAAAGCCATCAGCGAAAAGAATAATATTAGTAAGAATGATTTCATAGAGTGTAATAATTTGTTGACTTGAATTTCCAGTACATAGTTACACAAACTGTTAGAAAAAATAAAGGCACCTACGGTAGATGCCTTTAGAATCAAATCAGTGACTTGTTTTATCGAAGGAGTGCCACACCACCTCGTTTTTCTAAAATTCCCTTCTCCGGCTGGAAAGAGCTCACATATTTCACTATATAAGCATATGTTCCTCCAGGCAAGGCTTGTCCGGCATTATTGTAGGTGCCATTCCATTTAAAATTCCGATCATTTGATTGAAATACTAATTCGCCCCAGCGATTGTAAATAAAGATTTGAAAGTTGTCAGTAATGAAGTAGCTGTAAACAAAGAAGTCCTTGTTGGTAGATATAGAGCTTGTAGGCCTAAAGGCAGTTGGCGCAACAATTTTTGGAACGCAGTCATTCACTACTTCGGTTTGATCGCGCGCAATACATCCAAATGAATTGGTAATATCCACTTCATAGATTCCCTCACTATCAGCGTTAAGCACGCGTTGCGTATAACTCAATGTCACCTGATTCTTAAACCAGTTGTAGGTGGTAAAAACTCCAGGATCCAGGTCAATGCTTGCCGTGGTGGGGTCATTGTTATCCGGATCATTGCAAATGATCACTCTATTGGGCAACTCTCCTTCAGGCAAGGGGGCCTTAATCACCTGAATTTGTGCAGGAGTCGTACAACTTCCCTTAATAATGTCGACACGGTAAATACCGGCTTCGGTTTGATTGATAATTGCTGTATTCGCTCCGGATATTAATACGTTATCTCGGAACCAGGCAAACGTAACCCCTGTGGCATTGGTGGTTGCAGTTAATGTAAAAGGCTTGTTATCATCGCAGGCCGGAGTTCCGGTTACCGCTGCAGTTACAAGTCCGGTTACTTCTACGGGTTGTGCGGCCGAAGACACAACACAACCATTTATCGTATTTACAACATCAACCCGATAGGATGCGCCATTGTCTATCAAGCCAAGCGCAATTTGCTGGCCACCGCCTTGCAATACTCCATTTCTAAACCATCGATAGGTGAAACTACCTGAAGGTTGTGCAGTGAGTATTACCTGATCGGCACATGCATCACTTTGTGTGAAGGTTGGTGTTATAGTGCCAGGCACGTTTACCGTTGTACTTACTGTTGAAGGGCAACCTGCGCCTGTTGCTGTTACGGTAAAGGTCACCGTTCCTGCACCAGGTAATAATTGTATAGTTGCACCATTCGTTGCCCCAACAATACTTCCAGGTACGTTGCTTGTCCAGGAATAGCCTGTTCCGCCCGAGGCAGTTAATGTTGGAGTTGCTGCACAGAGATTGGGAGTAAAAGTAACATTAACAGGTGTGGCTGGTATTACAGCAAAATTATTGATTGCGAAAATGCAGCCTGTATTATCTTTTACTTCTATCGTATAGGTGCCTGCGGCTAAACCAGGAGTTATATCAAATACAGCTGTTGCAGAACTTGTAGGTCCAATTAACTGACCTGTTCCATTATTTGTTACAGTGTATTGTAAGGGAAGAGTAAAACCGCCCACCGTTGTAACACGCACCGTTACCGGATCACAATTAGGGGCTTGTGCCAATGCTGTAGCCGTGAATGTAGCATCAGTCAAACCAAACGAACTTGAAATTGTGCAGCCGGAAATCTGATCTGTTACCACTCCTGAAAAGGTACCTGCTCGTTGACCAATAATAGGTCCAATGGTTGTAGGTGCCAGTTGGTCAATACCATTTTGAAAGAAACTATTTGGTCCGGTCAGAAAGTATGAATATGGTCCAGCGGGTGGTGCAGAGATGTTCAGTTGCAAGGTAATTGAACCTGTTGCAGTACCACACCCAACAGGATTAGTGCCTGTAAGGGTAAATGAAGGCGAAACGTTAATAGTAAATACTTTGTCATCTGTGATGGTACACGTTGTAACGGGATCAGTAACTGTTACTTCGTATTTGAATACCCCAGGCAATGAAGTATCTACAGCCTGGGTTTGAATAGTGCTCGCATTGACTCCATCGATTTTCCACAAAATATTCGCACCTGGATTTTGTGCATCCAGGGTTGGCGTAGCATTGTCTTCACAAATGGTCAGGTCAGGTCCCAGATCAACCTGTGGTCGGTTATCAGCCACAATACTTTGCGCAGATGACGAACAGCCGTTGACATCGGTGTTGGTTACTGAAACAAATGCTTGCTCATCGAAAGTTACGGTTCGGGTAGTATCGCCACTCGACCATAAATACGTGAGGCCGGGAGTGTTAGGGATATTCGCATCCAATGTTACCAGCCCTGTACACAATACCGCAGCACCGGGTATTGAAGGCGGAGCGGGAGGACTAAATATTCTTACCTGCTTGATGATGGTTGTATCTAAACTGCATCGGTTAGTGAGTCGCATGGATACAGTGTAGAGACCGGGTGCCGCATAGAGGTGTACAGGTGCAGCTTCCGTACTACTACCTCCATCACCAAAGAACCATTGAAAATTGTCGATTGCATCTGTAGCTGTTCCTGCAAAACGCGTTGAGTCGCCAAAACAAACTCCGGTAAAATCAAAACCGGGTCCGCCAAAAGCATTGCTTTGTATCTGAACAAAATTTGGTAAGCCGAGTCGGCTGTTGGTTCCAGCCAATAATGAAAATCCTGCCGGGGTATAAGTCGATAAGGCTGTGGTGTCATCAGTCGCCTGGATGGTACCTAACGATCCGCTACCATTGATGGCTGTATAAATCTGTCCATCGGGCCCTAATTGAATTGCGCCTAACTCTGTGTTTTGATTTATTCGTTGCTTGAAGAAAGGCCGCTCAAGCGAATCAAGAAAATATTCAAAGATCTGCGATGGCGTTGGCGATCCTTTAACGGTAGCAAAAACTTTATTTCCACCCGGTGAAAACTCGATACCGTAAACCTGTCCATTTGGTTCTTTCAAATCGATCTTGCGATAATTGGTGAGCAGGCCTGTGCTATCATTCAATGTGAATAATTCAACCAGATTGCTGGTGCCAGGTGTCGAAAGAGCAACTGCTACATTATTTCTTGGGCCGATCTTCATGTAGCCTTCTCCATTTTGCTGAGTCTTAAACACATGGTCTGATCCAATCTCAGAATATACAGGTTGACCTATTCCTTGTTGAGTAATTGGGTACGAGCGAAAAATATTATTTCCATACTCATGAACAATCACCCACTGACCATTGGAGGTTACCCGTTCGGTGCTTTTCGAAAAGAGCAAAACATTTTTTTCAACCAGAGCACCTTTTCCGGAATTTAGTTTTAAATCGAACAAAGAGTAACGAAGCTCATAGGGTGCTGTGCCATTGATAGCTTGTGTAGTGAATATGTAATAAAGAGTTTCATCCCCGGGCACGGGAACTATGATTGAAGACTGGGAAGCAGCAGGATCTCCACCAATTCCGTTGTCAATCTCAGTGTCCGTTTTATCGTATACTTTATCTCCATCAGTATAAAAAATCACATCACCATTGCGATCGCAGACTATCGCACAGCCTTCAGGTGCATCCATGGCACTATTATCAAGGGGCACCGGGGGTTGAACATTGAAATCAATACCGGCCTTATTGCCGAAATACCAGACATTAAATCGTTGATCCTGCAAACCGTACTCCTTAACATTGACACCCGCGTAAGCAGAACAACCTGACGCATCGGTAACTACTACATAATAATAACCGGCCGAGTCGGGGGTAAGAGTATCACCTAAATCACCATTCGACCAAACAATCGATGCAGGCGTACCTCCTTGTATAGAAACCTTTACTGAAAACTGTGTGGGTGATGATGTGCCTCTTGGCGGAGGGAATTCATCCTTACAAGCCGTGGTATCCTGAACTAATTGAAGTTGAAGAGCAAATGGATTTATCGTTACAGGTAATGTTGTAGACTGAGTTTGACCACGATAAAATGCATTCAAGGTTACATTAAAGGTACCTGCGTTACCATAGGTATAAATAGGACTCCAGCTACCAGAACCATTATTGTCACCAAAATCCCATCTTAGGCTATCTGCGTTTGGGGTTACCACTGGAAAGAAACTTGTCGGAGAATTTTGACAAGTACCTTGTACAGTAAAACTAACATTCATGATTACACTATCCTTCGGTTTAAAAGCCGGGAATTGTGTGCTATTAAAATCAGTACTGCTGAAAAGCGATTGGGAATTAATCACTCTGCTGGCAATCGTATCCGTATTAGTGAACTTGCCCAATAAAAATGGTCCACCAGAAACAGCCTGATACAAATGATAGATCGCACTATCGGGAGCAAGTTGTAATCCATAGCTTCTGAAGAGTGGTGCTGTTGCTACTGGTGTAAGTGTAATGGCAGGATTCTGATAATCATATTGCAGCACACTGGCATTGATGCCGGTGTCGCCAAAGCGGCTAAGATATAAGTAGCGGCCCTTTGGATCCCACTCTATATCATAGATCGATTGACCGTTGCTGGTAGCAAGACCCGAATTAAAAATAAAACGATCGAAGGTGATTAGCCCGGTAGAATTATCAAAGTTGAGTATTAACGCATCGGTATTGGGATCTTGTGGTGAAACTGCAATTTTTCCTGTTTGGGAATGATATGAAAAGTTTGCGACCGATGTTGGGAAAGCAACGCCTGAAGAAACAATGGTGGGGAAGGTTGCCGTAGCATTGATCAGGGTAGCTGAATAATTCTGCGATCCATTCTGATGGGTAATAAGCCAGAAGTCAATACGATTGGCGTGGGGTATTACAATCATACCTTCTGATCGGTTAGATAATCCAGGCATAGCCACATTCTTGGCACCAACAACACCGAGTGCTGGTGCTGGAAAGACTGCGTTGCCAAATTGATTTAAGTCAACTTCGCTTTGACTAATGGAGCCTCCCGTTGTAAAGTTTGCTGAGTTTGTAAATATGTACCAGCGGTTGGTTTGTCCCGGCATAGGGGCAATAGCCACAGGTTGGTTAGCATCTGGTTGGCCGTTGAGGCCATTGCCATTAGGCATAGCCAAATGGCAGGCATCATAAACACGAATTCCATCCGTATAAAAAAGCAAATTGGCTGTGGCAGGGTCGGTAGCCACTGCGGCACCACCTCTGGCAAAGGGTATAGCCTGATTGGTAACAGGCTGGGCTACATTAGTTCCACGATTAAATCGGATTCCGTTTATTGAGTTTCCAAAATACCAATTGTGTTGTGAAAGATCCTGTGCGAAAATAGAATTGAATGAGGCAAGCGTAAGCAAAACTGCCACCGACACCCCCCACATTTTTTTCAAATATTGCTTACTCCCCACCCTCATAACCATTTGACTTTGTTGATCCTGAATTCATATTGAAATTAAAACGTCAAATAACACTAAAGTAATACAATTTGATGGAAAATATCGTTAACCAGACGAAAGGCCCCTATTTGTCGGCAAATGTTTTTTTTAATGTTGTGAAAGAATTTAATTTGCTAAGATAGAGCGTGGTCAAAATCTGAATTAATGCATCGAATCGTCCTTTTTGTTTGTGTATGTATGCTGTTGATAGTGGGGCCGGTAACTGCACAAGACCCTCAGTATTCTCAATTTTATGCTGCACCTCTTTATTTAAACCCGGCATTTGCAGGTTCAACCAATCAGAGCCGGGTAGGTATTAATTATCGCAACCAATGGCCAGCCATCGATGCTAACTTCAACACTATTTCTGCCTTTTATGATACTTATATCGAAGATAAAAACAGTGGAGTAGGGGTGTTGTTGACGCGCGATCGCGAGGGAATACTGGGCTTACAATCGATAAGCCTGGCCTTTCAATACTCCTATAATTTGCGAATCACGGAAGGCATTTCATTTCGCCCCGGGTTTCAGGCTGCTATTTATAACCGCTCAATCAATTTTGATAAACTTACTTTTGGCGACCAGTTCGATCCATTGACTGGCGATATTATAAATCCACAATCTGCCGAGGGTTTAAACACGGGTCAGTCAAAATTTTTTCCTGACATTGCTGCGGGCGGTTTGTTCTACAGCAAGAGAGCCTGGTTGGGTTTTGCAGCCCATCACTTAACTCAACCCAACCAATCCCTTATTGGTGAAGAGAGCAGGCTTCCAATGAAACTTTCGGGTCATGCCGGATTGAAGTTTTATTTTAAGCCGGGAGAAATGGGCGATGGATTTTATACGCGGCCGCGCGAAAGAAGTGTTGCGCCAGCTATCCAGTATCGGCACCAGGGTGAGTTTGATCAGATGGACGTGGGATTCTATTTTACGTTTGAGCCAATAATTATTGGAACCTGGTATCGCGGTGTTCCTTTTAAGACTGTCAACGGGTTTAATAATAATGAATCCATCGTATTGCTGGTTGGATTTACAAAGAAAGGACCCAAGGATATTTTGAATATAGGCTACAGTTATGACTATACAATTTCTCAGCTAGGTGCTGGTAGTGGAGGTGCCCATGAATTTAGTTTGGTCTATTCCTGGTCTACGCGCAATCCGCGCAAGCCACCAAAAGATAAGTTGATGATTCCTTGTCCAGATTTTTAGGGCTGGTTGCTTGTTACTGGTCTCTTGTTTCTCGCCTCTGGTCACTGGCTTTTTTCGACTGCTTTAATAAAGTTGTTTAATTTTCTTCCCAGTCGCAGTAACCTCTCGTGAATGTCGTTATAAAAAATTTGATCAGTGATTGATTTTGTTTCGAACAAAGTTTCTAAAGGATCGATGGGTTCGTCATTGGAGGCTTGTGCGATAATCAAGAACCGGTTATACTCTGCCAGTAACTAGTGCCTATTTCTTACAGCAATTCGTTACTCCTCTCCGCTTCCATCAATTTTGCAGAAGTTGTCCATACCGATGTGTAGCAAGGCATCTCCGGCATTCACTACCGGATGATTATTGAGCCCAACTACGTAGCCTGTAGAGGGCGATTTTATTTGTTCTTTGAATTCACCAAAAGGGTCGGTGATGGTTCCTACAATTTGATTTTTATGAACCAAATCACCACAGTTAATTGCCGACTGAAATAGGCCAGCATGATGAGCCCTGGCCCAGGCTGAATTCCAGATTATTTTATTTTCCTCTTTCGGTTCCGGAGCCCAATCAATCATTTTTAGATGCTTCATTAACCGAAGTGTTCCGTTAACCCCTTCTTCAATCGCTTGCTGATCAAAGCGCAATGATTCACCGCCTTCATACACGATTATATTTTTTCCGTGTTTGGCAGCCGTTTGTCGGATTGAGTGTGGACGAAAGGGCGCGTCAATCGTAAAGGGTGCGTGAAATGCATTCGCCAATTCAACATTCTTTTCTTCGGCCATCACACACCGTATTTGCGGATAGTTCGTGCGCATAGCACCACCTGTATGAAAGTCTACACCGTAATCAATAAATGGAATTACATCATGTGTAAGGTGATACGCTACCCGCGAAGCAAGAGATCCATTTTTGCTACCTGGAAATGAACGATTAACATCTTTACCATCCGGTACTTCGCGTGAATAGTTTAAAAAACCATAGATATTAATAATGGGCATGCAAATGACAGTGCCGCGTTTTACCCGATTGTGGCCCATATCTAAAATTCTGCGCACGATCTCCATGCCATTGATTTCGTCACCGTGCATTCCGGCTGTGAGGGCCAGTACAGGGCCATCTTCTAATCCGCGATAAGCATAAATGGGTGTATCAATTTGCGTACGCGATGGAAGGCGGGCAATGTTGATTATGATCTCTTTAAATTCTCCGGGCCGGAGGTGATGCTCACCAATGCTAACTTCTTTCATGATTTCAATCTACAAGACCACAGTCGACAGTTGTCAGCCAACGGTGGTCCGATTAGGCATTTATTTTATCCTTTTGAATTTTTTTCTTCCCAGCATTTTTTTCAATGTATTGATAAATCTTTCCTGCAATATCAACTTTGGTGGCGCCTTCAATTCCTTCCAGGCCAGGGGACGAATTCACTTCTATAATCAGCGGGCCACGCTTAGACGCCAGCATGTCTACACCAGCCACTCCAAGTCCCATTTTTTTTGCAGCCTCTATGGCCGCGTGTTTTTCATGACGATCCAATTTCACAACTGTGGCAATGCCCCCGCGATGAAGATTAGATCTAAACTCGCCTTCCTTGGTAGCTTGTCTCCGCATGGAGCCAACCACTTCTCCATTCACCACAAAGGCACGTATATCAGCTCCTTTTGCTTCCTTAATAAACTCTTGCACGATGATACGGGTTTTCACTCCGTGAAATGCTTCAATTACCGACTGGGCTGCTTTTTTGTTTTCCGCCAATACTACACCAAGGCCTTGTGTTCCTTCCAGTAGTTTGATTACAACCGGGGCACCACCCACTGCTTCAATAACACCCTCTGTGTCGCGTGAGTAATCCATAAAAATAGTTTTGGGTAACCCCAAGCCTGCCCGCGAAAGGATCTGAAGACAACGAAGTTTATCGCGGGAACGAATGAGTGCCTGAGATTCAACCGCTGTAAATACTTTCATCATCTCGAACTGACGAACTACTGCTGCTCCATAAAAAGTTACGGAAGCACCAATGCGTGGAATGATCGCATCGAAATAATCAAGCTTGCGGCCATTGTACCAAACCATCGGATTTTTCTTTTCAATCAACAACACGCACTTCATGTGGTCGATGATTTCTACTCGATGCCCACGCTTTTCACCTGCTTCTTTCAGTCGTTTGGTGGAATACAACTTGGGATCTCTGGATAATATGGCGATATTCATACGCCTGGTTGTTTGTGTTGGAAAGATAAATCTTTTTTAGTCACGTCAATCAGAAAGCGGTCGCGCAAAATTTTGCGACCCAATAACACAGGAAACTTCAAATTACCCCTATTACTCAGAGAAAATTCTGCCCGGATTAAGTAATCATAAATCCGGATTGTGGTCTTGATAACATACCGCAACTCAGCTTCGCCAAATGAGTTTTTGATTTCCCGTTGTTCATACTTTTTAAACACGAACTTCATGCCAGTGAATTCCGGATGCTCTTCATCTAACAAGACAAACTCAAGGTTCCCATCAACAATTTCAGCCCGTGAGCAATGAAGGCTACAATTATAAGCTCCGGTATCAATTTTAGCATGAATGTTGGTTAGCCCGAGGCCAGGTAAATCAACCCGATCAGATCGTCCAAGTATTTGCATTAAATTGAGTTTCTCAAGCTACTTCAATTTTTTAAAAATAAAAAAGAGGCTGTCACAAAAGTGCAGCCTCTTCGAAAGATTATGAATGAATGATTATTTGGTTACTTTAAAAGCAACGGCAGTATTTTCCCATTTTAATACCACGTTATTTTTTTCGATAGCAATAGTGAAGGTTTCAACAAAGGCATCAGCTTTGCCCGGCTTAACATTTACTCTTAATGCATCTTTTTTATCAGAATAATCAAAAGGGCTTCCCGAATTCTGCTTACTGAATATGATAACCCACTCGCTTTCGCCAGGGATTGTAAATAACCCGTATTTTCCTTTCGACAACGATTTGCTCTCTACTTTTACATCAGCACCAAATTCGATGGCAGTAACAGCATTAGCACCGGTGCGCCACACTTCTCCAAAGGGATTAATTCCACCTAACATCTTCCTGCCTCTAGCTGATGGCTGTGAATAATCAACCGTAACTTTTACTCCGTCAATTGATCCTTCTGCTTTGGCAGGAGGGCTAGCTGGTTTTTGTGCCCATGCACTTAACGAAAATACCAATGCTATTAAGGTGAGAATCATACTTGCTTGTTTTTTCATACAGTTTTAGTTTAGTTAAGAAATCGGTTATGGTTGTCACTTATCGTGCCAAAAGAAAACGAGAAGTTTTCTCGCTGCCGAAACTGGAGCACAAGCAGGGTAAACTTACAGTGTTAAAGTTTGGGTACTATCGGATAATTTTAGATACGGGTTAGTACTTTAATGGAACTTTAACCATCGTGTTTTCCCAGGCAATTACCATAGAGGCCGTTGCATCTTTGCCATCAAACATGATCGTAAACGCTTCAACTTCTGATTCCGATTTTCCTGCGGATACCTTTATGCGGGCAACATCTTTAGATTCTTCATATTCATAAGCTCCCCAAGTATCTAACTTTGAATTGAAAATAATGGTCCATTCTGTCTTGTCGGGGATAGCATACAATGAATATGTACCGGCCTTAAGGGTTTTGTCACCAAAGGTTACATCCTGATATAATTTTATCTCTGTAGTTTCATTAGCTCCCAATCTCCACAGTTTACCATATGCTTCAGTACCGCCAAGCATGGTGCGACCTTTCTTCATGGGGCGACCATACACCACTTTGGCTACAGGGATTGTACCCCTGCCATTGGGTCTGAAAATGGAAATGTCGGCTGGACTGGGATCAACCCCAGGCAATTTTTGAGCAATAGAAAACTGACTGGCAGCAGTAAGCAATAGAATGGCTAACGTGAGAAGTTTTAACTTTTTCATGGTATGAAGTTTTTATGATGAGTTTTGGAATCAGTATTAAATATAGAAATGATCTGACTTCCGGAAAAACGAAATCCGGTCCTGGAATGTTTGCCAGATACCGGATTTAACTGTTTTTTTTGATAAAAGGTCGTTATTAGAGCAATTGCTCTATCTGCCGCTTTAGAAATTCTGATTGAACTACCCCTGACTGCCGCCATTTTGGTTCTCCGTTTTTGAAGATGATCAGGGTGGGTACACCCTGAACCCGGAATGTTTGGGCAAGGGATGGGTTTTTATCCACATCAATCTTTACAACTTTTGCCTTATCACCGACTTTTGATTTTAGATCCTCCAAAATAGGTTTCATCATTTTACATGGACCACACCACTCGGCCGAGAAATCGACAAGTGTAGGTACATCACTTTTGATTAATTCGAAAAAATCACCTTTAGCCATAATTAATTAGCCGCTGTTTCGAGCGAAGCCACTACTATTTTAGGGATCATGATAACATTTGATTTGATTGAATTTGAAATCAGGCAAGCAGCTTCCGCTTTTGAGAGAACGCGCTCAGCCCGCTCGCGATCTTTCTCATCAACGATGGTAACGGTTGGCTCCAGAATAACTTCCGTCATCAAAAACTTCCCATCTACCTGATCAAGTTTTCCTTTCGAGTCGCAATGAAATCGGGTAAACTCCAATTTTGAATTTTCGGCAATAGCCAAAAATGTTGTCATCAAACAACTGCTTACGGCCGCAGTAAATAAATGCTCAGGCGACCAGATGCCAGGGATTCCTTTTGGGAATTCAGGCGGGGTAGCTACTTCAATACAGCCTCCACCTAAGGTTGGCGTGTTGAGTTCTGGTGAACACATAACACCCTTGCGGTCTTTGTTCCACTCGATCTGAACATTATAAAAATGTGCGTCCATACTAATTAGTTAAAGTTTATTTTGAAGACTCATCCAGCCCCCTCCATTATACACTTGTGTATAACCTTTACCTTTTAAGATATTTTTGGCCATGCCACTACGATTGCCAGAAGCACAGCAGGTAATTATGACTTTATTTTTGTCTGTTAAGCGGTTTGTGTTATTATTTAATTGATCCACGGGTATATTCACAGATCCACGAATGTGGCCACCTGCATATTCTCCCTTTGTGCGTACATCCACTATAACAGCTCCCTTTTTAACAAGATCAGCGTAATCGACTTTAGGACCAAACCCTAATATACTTTTCAGTGCTTCAATCATAACGTATTAACAGATTGGTTCTTTAAATAATTCACGGAATGCCAGGAACCTCCATCATAACAAGCAATGTTTTGCTGTTTCAGTAAATGAGCCGCCATGGCGCTACGACCACCAGAAGCACAACATAATACAAGAGGAGATTTTAAGCTTTTTAATTCTGCAATCCTTTGAGTTAATTCACTTACGGGAATATTGATAGAACCGGCCACATGACCACCCTGAAATTCTGCAGGGGTTCTTACATCCACGATAGTACCTTCTTCGTTCTGAATAATTTGATTTATGCTCATAATAACTATTGATTTGATTTATTTTTTTCTTTTTGAAACATATTAAAGACCAGACCTCCCATTAGGGCTCCATAAAGAGATGAATTGACAGGGTTGGAGGTTATAGGACAAGTGCCAGAAATACACCCGACTTGTTGCCAGTATAGATAGCCAGCACCTAAGCCAAGTATTGCGCCAGCTAAAGAAAGCCAGTACTTTTTAAGAATTGCCATAGTCATCTGCATTTGTGAATGCAAAATTACCTAGGCCATAATGGTTAGTTTGTGACCTGAATCACAGAAGGGTGATTTTATTGCGGGAAAGTTGTACCAATCCTTCATTTTCCATCTGTTTCATAACCCGCGAAACAGCCTCGCGGGCGGTTCCCAGTTCATCGGCTAGTTGTTGATGGGTAATTTTGATTTCCTTGGATTGGTATAGTTCAGCCTTTTGTTTTAAAAGTTGAAGTAAGCGGGTATCTAACTTATGAAAGGCTATTGCATTTACTGCAGTGAGTAATTCTTCAAAGCGTTTGTGATAAAGTCTGAAAATAAAATCTGACCATTCCGGAAATTTCTTCACCCATTCGCTGGCTTTCTCCACGGGGATAAAGAGGATCTCTGCATCTTCTTCAACAATTGCTTTGACTTTGCTTGTCTCATTGTGGATTCCACCGAGAAAAGACATGATACAGCTTTCTCCCGGAGTAATGTAATAGAGAAGGATTTCATGCCCATCCGAATCGGTGCGCATTACTTTCAGGCTCCCATTTAAAACCAGCGGTATAGATTTGATGTAGCTATCTTCCTGTTGGATCACTGACCCGGCAGGAAATTTCTTCAGCTGACCATAGGTTGAAACCTCATCTTTTAATAAAGACTGAAAAAGAGAGTCGGTAGCTGACATAGTTGTATTTTAAGAAAGCAGGAATAGAAAGATAAGTGGAAAGATAACACCAATCAACGCTAACTTCCAGCCGCGGCCCCAAAAACTATTCTCACCTTTTTGGATGAACATGCCAGTGCTGGCAATCACCACCATGGCTATTCCAAAAATGTCTGAATAGTAAATCCACCATTTGCTGGTATCCTGGTGCAATTGGGTCATTTGCCCGAGAATGGGTGTAGTGCGATAAGATTCTATTTTGCCTTTGCCGGTAGTAAGGTCTATCTGAACATCATTGCTAGCGTAGGAAATCCGAAGGTTATTTTTCTCTACATTGAATCTGCGCAGGTTATCATCAATCTTTTGTTCTTCAGTAAATCGCTTGATAAAGTTTTCGTTGATTGAATCTGAAGTAGCGGGAATGTTAATGGAGATTTCTTGTGAGTTATACGTATACCTTCTTGGGTGCCAGGACTGACGATGGTTAAGGAAAATACCTGAAATCGAGAAGGCGATAATAAGACCAAGAAAAAAATAAGCGAGATCGCGGTGCGTGTTTCGTGAAGTGAGTTTCATAGTTAAGGTTAAGGGTTGTAAAGATAGTGACTATTACTTTTTTATACTGAAGCCAGTTATTTCTTTTTATAACTTATCATGATTCCGGCCCGACTGGTGCGGTCAATAGTCGTTGTAAACTGCGGATGATTTTTGACATAGTTCATAAATTCTGGATTGGCCTGTCCATCGGCCACGTTGTGGGTTGTAAAGCATCCACCCGCTTTCAGTTTTGATTCCAGATCAATAAAGTATTGCTTATACCAGTCTTTATCAGCATCGGAGAAAACAAAATCAAAAGGTCCCGGTATTTCCTTCACAAGATCGTGTGCATTTCCGAGGCGAGCATCAACATACTCTGAAAGTCCTGCTTCCGCGATGTTTTTTAAAGCTTCTTTATATCTTCTTTCATTCAATTCAAGTGTGATTACTTTACCCCCTGTTTTGCTCATAGCCCATGCCAGCCAGATTGTGGAGTGCCCCGTGGAGGTACCAATTTCTAAGCCTGAAGTATATCCATTCTTTACAATCAAGTCGTGCAAGATTTTACCATCTTCATAAGGCACGTTCATATCGCGCCAATCGCGCTTGTGGTCATTTAAAAATCGCTCAACTTTTGCATTAAGGGCTTCATTTTTAGCCTGGGCACTGGTCAGTATTGGAAAAAGAAGAGCACTCGTAAGTAGGATGATTATGTGTTTTGGTTTCATAGATATAAAGTTAGGCCAAGAACAAATGTTCACTTCGCTATGACGCTTAGACAGTTTAGTGAATTGATTTATTCCCTGGTCCCGATTTTCTCTAAAACCTAATAGATTCTTTAAGGGGGCTATTTCCCAAATGGGTTTAATGCATTTAAAGCCCGCTTGCCGCCACCCATTTTATTCATGGTCTTCATCAGTTTGCGCATATCTTCGAATTGCTTAAGTAACTGATTCACCTGTTGAATGTTGGTACCGCTGCCTTTCGCGATCCGGTTTTTGCGGCTTGGGTTAATCTTATCTGGATTTTCACGTTCGTCTATCGTCATAGAGCGGATGATCGCTTCAATAGGTTTGAAAGAATTATCATCAAGGTCTACTCCTTTTAATGCTTTGCCCATACCGGGGATCATGCCCAACAGGTCTTTCATGTTACCCATTTTCTTGATCTGTTCCAGTTGCGAAAGAAAGTCGTTGAAGTCGAACTGGTTCTTGCGCATTTTGGCATTGATCCTTTTCGCTTCGTCTTCATCAAAAGTTTGTTGGGCCTTTTCAACCAAACTAACCACATCGCCCATGCCAAGAATACGGCTCGCCATCCGGTCGGGATAGAAGCGATCGATGGCTTCCATCTTTTCACCCGAACTGATGAACTTGATGGGTTTATCAACTACCCTGCGAATTGAAAGCGCAGCTCCACCCCGCGTGTCACCATCCAGTTTGGTAAGTACTACTCCGTTAAAATTCAATCGGTCATTAAATGCTTTTGCTGTATTCACTGCATCCTGACCAGTCATTGAGTCAACAACGAATAGAGTCTCTGATGGCTTGAGTGCTTCCTTTAAGCGGGCAATCTCATCCATCATCGCTTCATCTACCGCTAAACGCCCTGCCGTATCAACAATAACGATTCGGTAATTATTTTTCTTAGCATGTTCAATAGCCGCTTTCGCGATCTTCACGGCATCTTTGTTTTCGGGCTCGGCATAAACTTCTACTCCAACCTGCTCGCCTAATACTTTTAATTGATCAATAGCAGCCGGACGATAAATGTCGCATGCGGTTAGTAGTACCTGACGACCCTGACGTTTTAAGTAGTTGGCCAACTTACCGGAGAAGGTTGTTTTACCAGAGCCTTGTAACCCTGCAATCAGAATCACAGCTGGATTGCCCTCAATAGAAATATCTTCGCTATCGCCACCCATTAACAGGGTGAGTTCGTCATTTGTAATTTTAGTAAGAAGCTGACCCGGAGAAACAGCCGTGAGCACATTCTGGCCCAGTGCTTTTTCCTTGATTTCATCTGTGACCTCCTTGGCCACTTTATAGTTCACATCCGCATCAATCAGCGCCTTGCGAATTTCTTTTACGGTAGTAGCTACGTTGATTTCTGTAATTCTTCCCTGGCCTTTCAGGGTTTGAAAGGCCTTTTCCAACTTAATACTTAAACTATCGAACATGATCTTATTTTATTAAAGGGCCACAAAGTTAATGGCTAAATTGTATTCGGGAAATGGAGGTTGGTTCAATAAAAAAAATAAACCGGGCTTTGGTTCATTTTCAGCTATTCCCGGCTTTGGTGCCAATAAGAGTAAGCTCAACTACGATTTGGTTCTTGTTAAAGTTAGAGTATAACAACTTTACCAGGTCCTGATTTTGCAGGTTGTTGGCGAACTCGAACCCTTTGTCAAAATCGGTCTGACTGTAATTCAAAAACTCCATGACATTACCGGTGCCTCCTTTTTTGACGAGATTTCGCAGAACAATCAATTCTATTTCATTGAGCGGCATGCCGGTTTTGATTTTTGAAGCAACCCTCGCAACTTACATAAAATAAATCTTTATGAGAATCCTGTTCATCCTGCTGTTGATTTCTGACTTGGCACTTTGCCAGCCCTTGACTGACAAGCAAAAATTAGAAAAACTTTCATGGCTGGAAGGAACCTGGAATCGTACGAATGTAAAAGCGGGGCGCACTGCCAGCGAGCGATGGGTGAAAACTGATCAGGGTGATTTTCAAGGCTGGGGAGTTTCCATGAATGGACCGGATACTTCGTTTGTTGAAAAGTTAAAGATCATTACCAAAGACAATGAGGTTTATTATGTTGCTGATGTGCCGGGCAATAAGGAGTTGACCTATTTTAAATTTATAGAGTTGACGGCCACAGGATTTGTTTGCGAAGATCCAGAACATGACTTCCCTAAGAAAATTTCTTATCAAATGGATGGCACAAAACTAAAGGCAACCATTTCCGGCAACGGAAAGTCGATTGATTATTTTTTTGAGAAGATACATTAGCGGTAATCTATCAACTGGAGATTCATAACCCGCGCGGTTATTAATTTCGATGTGTTTCTCATTGCTTCAGCTGAAGATGTCTCCTCATCCACCAACTCAATGACTTTCTTCAAACCCATCAATCGGATTTTTTCGTCAGACAGTTCATTCTTTCCAACAATAGCTAAAATGGGTTTACGGTATTTATGTGCGAGCTCAGTTACTCCCATTACCACTTTTCCTGATAAGGTCTGTTCATCCATCTTTCCTTCTCCGGTAATCACCAGATCAGCCAGTTTAATCTGATCTTCCAACTTCAGCGCCTTCAAAATAAAATCTATGCCCCGGGTGAAAGCGGTATTTAAAAATACTTTTGACCCAGCACCCAAACCACCCGCAGCCCCTGCACCCGGAAAATGAATGTCAACGTTTAATTCCTTCTCAACAATAGCAGCGAAATGTTTAAGTCCCTGATCCAGGAGTTGCACACCTTGATCATCGGCTCCTTTTTGTGGACCATAGACAAAAGCAGCTCCATGAGGTCCATAAAGTTCATTATCTACATCGCATAGCACAACGAATTGTATTTTGTTCTTCTTTATAAGAAAATGATCATCAACAATTGAATGAATATAAATCAGGTTTGAGCCAATAGGCTGAAGTTCATCACCTTTCTTGTCCTTGAATTTCATGCCCAGGGCAGCGGCCATTCCGATGCCTGCGTCATTGGTTGCGCTACCACCAATGGCTAGAATAATTTTAGTAACACCTCGCGCAATTGCGTCTTTGATAAGTTCTCCGGTTCCGTATGTTGTTGTGTTTAAGGGATTGCGTTCTTCTTTTGTCAACAAGTGTAAGCCAGAGGCGCTCGCCATTTCGATAAAGGCAGTTGTACCGTCTCCTGAAATTCCATAAGACGCATTTATTTTTCTAAATAATGGATCTGAGACTGAACAGTTTATTACAGAACCTCCCGAATTTATAGTTAGTAATTCACTTGTGCCCTCACCGCCATCGGCTAAAGGAACTGAGATAATGGAAAGTGAAGGGTCAAGTTTCAGCAAGCCTGTACTCACGGCTTCACAAACCTCCTTCGCGGAAAGTGATCCTTTGAATTTGTCCGGTGCAATAAGGATAGTCACAGGGCAATATAGAGTAGGATGGAAGTGACCAAGGCAGTAAATCCCTGGGCAAGTGTAATCACTGTATAACTTTTATAGGCATTTCGCTCGCTAATACCACTGAATTGCGAGACCACCCAAAAATAAGAATCATTGGCATGGGATACCGTCATGGATCCACCTCCAATCGCCAGTACTAAAATGGCAAGATCAAGCGATGAGATAAAACCAGCGGCCGGAGTTAATGGAGCCAGCAACGAACTTGTGATTATAAGAGCAGATGTTGAAGAGCCTTGTGCGGTTTTTAAAATGGCCGCCAGAAAAAAAGCAATCATTAAGAAAACAGGCCCACCTGCCTGGGTTGTGGAAACATAGTCTTTTAAAATTACATCAACACCACTCGATTTAATGACACCCCCAAAGGCGCCACCGGCTCCCGTAATCAGAATAATAATTCCTGCATCTTTTAGTGCTTCCGAAATCCACGCAGGCCATTCGCTTTTCTGGTTGCCAGAGATTAAAAGAAAAGAAAATGCTAATCCAATCAGCAGCGCTAATGATGGATTTCCTGCGATCTGAAAAAATGACGACCATGATTTGAGTGCTGGAATAAGACCCGGGAGTGAGCCACAGGAAATCAGAATAATTGGAAGAATCAAAGGGAGAAAAACAAATATCGAAGAGTGTTTACTCGCATTGGTTTGGATGTGTGTCGATTGATTAGTCTCAATGGTAGCGCCAAATTTTTTTGAAAGGAGATAAGCAACCAACGCAACCGGTATTGAACCAACCAGGCCAACTAAAATAACCAGTCCAAGATTTGGAGTAAGGCCCAGATTAGCAGCCGCGGCCAAGGGACCGGGTGTAGGTGGAACCAACGTATGAGTGGTATAAAGGCCTGAAGATAAGGCGAGGGAAAGTTGAGTCGCATTTGTACTTGACGAGGCGAGCGCTGGAACAAGTCGTGAAAGAATAATGAAGCCGGAATCGCAAAACACCGGAATCCCTACCAGAACCCCTATCATGGTCATTGCCATCAGAGTTCTCTTTGGACCAAAGCCAGCGATTATTTTATTGCCGATCGAAGTCATAGCCCCGGTTCTTTCCATAACAATGCCGAGGCAGGAGCCAATAGCAACTAAAAATCCGATTTGTTGAAGTAATGATCCAAAACCAGCTTGCATAGCTGAAATGATCTCTAACAACGGCTTTCCCATAATGCTCCCAAACAGGATCGATGCCAGAATCAACGAGAAAAAAGGATGCAGATTCAAATACCTCGATACAGCAATGAGTGTAGCAATTGAGATTATAAGTGCGATAATGATTTGAAGCATTCTCGTTCTTAGGTTCGGAATGGATAATAGTCGAAGACCTGGCCTGCTTTAAATTCTGAGGATTCAGCAGGTAACTCAATAAAGCCGTGAACATCTTTCAGGTTGGCAAAATCGCCTGAGCCGCCCCCCGCCTTTGGAGATGCCAAAAGCTGGCCCTTTTCGTTTAGAATGTTTACTTGGAGAAAATAAGTAAGGAGTGGCTTAAAAGAGAAGTCTTTAGTGAGAACTGCTGTTTTTCGTTCGATTTGTCCACCAAGGCTTCTTACCAACCAGGGTTTAATGTAGCGGTAAAAGCACATATAGGTGGAGACCGGATTCCCCGGAAGGGCAAATACAACATGTCTTGAAGAAGTACCAAACCATAGTGGCTTACCTGGTTTTTGACTCACCTGGTGGAAGCGTTTTTGAATTCCATTGCGCTCCAGCGTTTGAGGAACGAAATCGAATTTTCCTTTTGATACTCCGCCTGAAAAAATGATTAGTTGATAATGCTCCAGAATTTTACGCACCTCGGTTTCGAGAATTTCAGGTTGGTCCGGAATATGAAACTGATCAGCAACGCAACCTGCCTCCAGCAATGCGGCTTGCAAAGCATAACTATTTGATCTGCGGATTTGATAAGGAAGTGGAATGAGGTCTACAGGAATCAATTCATCCCCTGTGGAGATGATTGCTGTTTTGGGAAATGAGGAAACAGAAACTTTTTTCATCCCCACCGAAGCCATCAACGCAATTTCAGCAGGCGAAATTTTTATGCCGGGTGCAAGCAAAGCTTCATTGCGCTTTGCATCCTGGCTTTGTCGGTGAATGTTGTCACCCTTTATAATTTCAGTAATCAAAACAGTAGCAACCTGTGCTTTTATTTCGAGGTCTTCATATCGGATAACAGTGTCGGTGCCAACAGGTAACATGGCGCCTGTCATTACCTCAACGCAAGAATCGGATTTGCTTAGTCGCACTTGTTGCTGACCTGCCGCCTGAATGCTTTCGATTGGAAATTGTCGGATTCCATTTTTCCAAATTTCCGAGTTAATGGCGATGCCATCCATGGCTACCCGATCAAAGGGTGGGAAATCACGATCGGCCTGAACTTCTTCGCGCAGAATTCTTCCGCACGCTTCCTGTATTGAAATCTCCTGCAGCCCTGTTTCAATTGAATGGGAGAGAATAATTGAAGAAGCTTCTGAAACGCTTATCATGAATTGTTACCTTTGATTTAACTGCGCTTTCAACTACTATGACGAAACAATTTACACATATTGACGCCTCTGGCAACCCCCAAATGGTGGATGTATCTGATAAAAAAATTACGAGACGAATAGCCCGGGCACAAGCCGTTGTGTTTTTAGGCAAGGAAATTTTGTCTCAAATGAAGGGCGATGAACTAATAACCAAAAAGGGTCCTGTTTTTCAGACCGCTATTATTGCTGGAGTTATGGCTGCCAAAAAAACACATGAGTTAATACCATTTTGCCATCCAATAGGTCTGGAAGATTGCAAGGTTCGGATTTCTGTTAAAAAGAATAGAGTATTAATTGAAACAGAGACAGCAATCACTTCAAAAACAGGTGTAGAAATGGAAGCCCTGACAGCTGCTTCGGTAGCTGCACTTACTGTTTATGATATGTGTAAAGCACTCTCGCACGAGATTATTATCGGAGAGATAAAGCTGATGGAAAAGCGAGGTGGCAAGAAAGATTTTCTAAGAAAAGAGTAATTGGCCTTCCTTTACGGATTTGCGTTCCCAATCGAACGAAACGTATTTTATTTCTATAAGTACCAATTTATTAACCGGTTAAATCAGTGGTGTTTAATTGATTTTGTAAGCAATATTTTTTTGCAATCGAGTGAATTGACAATCGTCTTATGGAATTCACTTTTTTCGAACTTTTTGGAATGCTTATTGTTAAATTTGTGTGTCTAAATACGTTGGCTATGAAATCAATTGGAAGAAATCTATTACATGGCTTTCAACTGAACCCAATTAATCGGGATTTGTTGATCGTTATCTCGTCAGGATTGTTAATCGCGATAGCAATTATTACACTTATGGTGATGATTGTAAGTCAGATTTAAGTTCAAAATGAATTTAACAGATTAAGGCATTTAGAGAAATCTGGTGCCTTTTTTAAATTTCAAGGGATTTAAATGGGTAAATGTATGAGATGAATCCTACTGAGAGGTGATGGCTTTGCTTAGAAGGCGGCTTGATAAAATTATGAGGAAAATAGTACAACATTTACTATTCTTATTATTACTGGGTTGTTCGAACGTAAAACCAGGAACGAATACTATCTCAATAAATCCCATAGTCCTTGTTAATATTGATGGATTAGATAGGATTTCTATTGCAAACCTTCTAATAAAACTTGAAAAGTGTAAGCCAAAAGTTGTTGGGATCAATGCGATTTTTGATGGCACTCACTCTGAATCGACCGATTCTTTGCTTTCGAATGCAATGAAATCTTTGGCAAATGTTGTACTTATTTCACTTAGGAATGATGATAAGCTAGTGCAATCTGCCCCAGTTTTTATAAAATCAGCAAATAGAGAAGGTGTTCTGACCCATGGTAATTTAATAGATGGATCATTAATTTATAAAACTTATGTATCCTATAAGGATGAGTTGTTATGGAGCTTTCCTACAACTATTGTTAGTTCTTATGATCCATCCATTGGCCTTAAGACTATGAGGAATTCTTTTCCAAATACTTGGTATGAAGTCAAGATTGACTACCAACTCGAGGACTTTATTTCCTATCAAGCAGTTGATTCTTTTGATTGTGAAAAGATTGCTAATAAAATTATTGTACTTGGCTCAATTGGTCCAAGCAATGCGGATTCTTATGAAATTCCCAATTATAAAGAACCTTTGTTTGGAACGGTCATAATTGCAAATATTATCAACTCAATCATTCATAGTGAATTTAATGAGGTTAAAGTAGATAAAGATTATGGAAAGGGGACTCTCCCTAATGTTGAAAAGAGTTTATAAAAATCACTTCCCTCGTTGTAAATCTGATCCAATTGATTTTAGGGGTGCGCTGATACCCATTGATCACCATCCTCAAAAAATTCCTTTTTCCAAATCGGAACGGTTTGCTTCAGGCTGTCTATAATAAATTGACAAGCCGCGAAGGATTCTTTTCTGTGCGGAGTGGCCACTGCTACCACAACAGCAATTTCTCCGGGGAGTAAGGTGCCAACCCGGTGGCTAATTGCCCAGCCAGTTAAGATCCATTGCTGAGAAGCCCGGTCAATAACCTTTTGGATTTCAGAAACAGCCATGGGTTCATAGGCTTCATATTCCAACTTAGTTACTTTTTTTCCAGAAGTTTGGTTTCGAACAGTACCAATGAAGGTGTTGATGGCACCCGCTTCTTTCAATGAAGCAGCGTCAATCACTTTTTGAACTTCAATGGGTTGTTCGGTGATTTCAATCATCAAAATTTTGAATATTAAATGTGAAATTTTGAATTTCCTAACCTCCGCTCACCGGTGGAATTAACGCAATCTCGTCTTTATCAGAAAGCACCTTTTCGTCCTCGGCATATTCCTGATTAACCGCAATAAATAGTGAATTCAATTTATCCAGTTGCGGATATCGAAGCGATAATGATTTACGTAAATCGCCTACCGAAGTACCGTTCATATCCAATTCTACCACCCGACCGCCCAAAATATCGCGTGAGATTCCAAATGTTTTGATTTTTAAGATCATTTAACAAATATACGGACTCAACGCATACGCATTCGATCGATCATTTTCTATCTTTCGCTTAATATGCAATCCTCGCAACTATATGACAACCATGGACGGCCTATCAACTACCTGCGACTGGCGGTAACGGACCGTTGTAACCTGCGCTGTTTTTACTGCATGCCCGAAGAGGGGATTAAATATCTTCCCAAAAAAGAGCTTCTCACTTTTGAAGAAATTGAACGACTTATCTCGTTGCTTGCCGCGATGGGAATTTCCAAAATCAGGTTAACAGGGGGTGAGCCATTCGTACGAACTGACCTGATGAGTTTAATCCGAAAAATTACCAGTATTGAAGGGATTCAGGATGTGCACATCACTACGAATGGAATTCTTACCGGGCCTCATATTCCGGAAATAAAATCGTTGGGAATTGGGTCAGTCAATTTAAGCCTGGATACATTGGATCGAGACCGTTTCAAAATGATTACACGCAGGGATGAGTTTGAGAAAACGTGGGACACGCTGCAACAACTTTTAAAAGCTGAGATTCCGGTGAAGATCAATGCGGTGGTCATGGATGGAAAAAATATTGACGATATACTCCCCCTGGTAGAATTGACCCGCCAGCATCCGGTTTCGGTTCGCTTTATTGAAGAGATGCCTTTTAATGGAGAAGGAAATCACTACGCAACTTTATCCTGGACGTATAAAAAAATCCTTGATTTGATCCGGAGCAATTATCCGTCACTGGAAAGGACGACCGACCCTCCGCACTCAACATCATATAATTACAAAATTCCTGGTCATGCAGGTGATGTCGGAGTTATCGCAGCGTTTAGTCGCACGTTTTGCGGAACCTGCAATCGCATTCGGGTAACCGCCCAGGGTGTATTGAAGACCTGCCTGTATGACGATGGGGTGTTAAACATCAAAAATCTGATGCGAGCGGGAAAGAGCGATGATGAAATTAAAGCAGAGTTACTCAAGGCTTTCAGCAATCGACTGAAAGATGGATTTGAGGCGGAGGAAAGAAGAAAAAGCGGAGCCCCGGCAATAGAATCAATGTCAACAATAGGAGGATAAGAAAATTTATGAAAGCATTTTTTACGATTGTTTCCTTGATGATCTATTTTTCAGGATTTGGTCAGAAAGAACCGGAAGCTACAACATCATTTATTATTTCAGGAGAAGTTAAGACTCAGGTAACTGTATCATTGTCCGAATTCTCAAAATATACTGAGGCCCCAATTGGCGACATCACGATCACGAATCACCTGGGCGAAAAGAAAAGCGAGCAAAAATCATTGAAAGGAATTCTTCTGAAAGATATTTTGAAAACGGTAGAAATAAATAATGAGAATCCGCGAGTCCTTAGCGAGTATTATTTCATTTGCAAAAGTTCGGATGGATATAAGGTAGTCTACTCCTGGAATGAGATTTTTAATTCCTCTGCTGGTGAATCAGTTTATCTGGTAACTTCTAAAAATGGACAAGGCGCAATGGAGATGAAAGAGACAATTTTAATGATTTCGCCCAAAGACTATATGACAGGCCGCAGATACCTTAAATCTCTTACGTCCATTGAAGTGAAAAGGGCCCGATAGTTATGGAGTTGTACATTCTACTCATTTCATTTTTCTTCATTGCCCTGATTTACTCTTCTGTTGGTTTTGGTGGTGGCTCGAGTTATCTCGCACTACTGGCACAACCTTTCTTTGGCTTGCTTCCTGAAACCATTCGACCGGCCGCCCTGATGTGTAACATTGTGGTGGTAACTGGGGGTGTGATTATCTTTTATCGCGATGGCAAATTATCCTTCAAAGAAATCTGGCCTTTTTTGGTAGCCAGTGTTCCTATGGCTGTTGTAGGTGGCTTTTGGAAACTAAATGACAACACGTTTTTTATTCTTTTGGGATTTACGCTCTTGCTGGCTTCAATTTTTTTGTGGATTAAACCCAGGGAAGGAAAAGGGAAGTCGCTTAATGTATCGGGCCAGGTTGCCTTGGGTGGGGGTATTGGTTTGCTTTCTGGCCTGGTGAGCATTGGAGGCGGTATCTTCTTATCTCCTGTTTTGCATTTAATGAATTGGTCAGAAGCTAAAAAGATCTCTGCCTTGGCAAGCGCTTTCATTCTGGTAAATTCTATTGGTGGATTGCTAGGTCAGTTTGCATCAGGTGCTAATAACATGAATCTGAATTTTATTTTTCCGCTGTTGCTGGCTGTATTGGTGGGTGGACAAATTGGTTCGCGTTTGGGATCGAAAACATTTAATTCAGTTTATATTAGACGCATCACAGCAATCCTTATTTTCGTAGCAGCTCTCAATATTTTAAAAGATCATTTATGAAACTCATCTTTTCGATTTTTTTCTTCAGTTTATCATTAAGTGCATTGTCACAAAACAAAGTTAATCCGGTGGTTAAGAATTTTGGAGGCATTTTTGAAATTCCCTATGCCGAAGAGAAACCTGACCCAACGCTTGATTACAAAATTATTGTTGAAGTTGTATCCAACACTGAAAAGTATGATTCAATTAACTGGCCCTTGTTTAATGTAGCGCGACTAATAAACCTGCATGTTATGGGCGGAGTGCCCAAAGAAAAAATTCAGGTAGTGGTGGTCATTCATGGAAGTGCTGCATTTACGGTTATGAATAATGAAAGCTATAAATCAAAATATGGAGTTGATAATCCAAATCTTAAGCTTTACCAGGAATTACAACAGGCAGGTGTAAAAATGTTTGTATGTGGCCAGTCATTGATCGCCCGAAAAATTGATCGTCTTAAAATGGTGCCTGAAGTGAAAGTGGCAACCTCGGCATTAACAACACTTACAACCTATCAAATGAAGGGTTATGCCGTGCTAAGATTCTGAACCTCTGATTATTTCTTGTCGAGTGGAATAAACTTGCCGTCATCCACTTTTCCGTCTTTCACCGAATAGAGCGTTACCCCTGAAGGCATCACTTCGTTAGCTTCCCGGACAGACTCCACCACAGCTGCGGTTTGTTCGAATCGGGTTTTCTGGCCTTCGGTTTCGTACCAAAATACCTGGCGCACATGATTGTGTCCGGATAATGCAATGGGATAAGGATGCGTTTTAACAGCGCTAACCACTTCGTGGGCATTGGAAACCACATGTCTGAATTGCAAAACCCCGTTTTCTCTTTCTAATGTTCGGCCAGGTCCTGTTTCTGTATAAGGATCTGTGCTAAGACTACCAGAGAAAAACGGCATGTGATTAAATGTGATAATGGGTGTGGTTGCGGGTACGTTTGCAAGATCTGCTTTTAACCAGTTAAGTTGGGTCGAATCAACATGGCCATAATACCAGAGGTCTTCAAAATCCACATCATCCAATCCTACAAAATGAACACCACCATAATTGAAAGAAAAATAGTTGGGTCCTAAGTAGTGGTGATACATTTTCTTTCCATAAAGCGGATGGGCTTTACTCACCAAGGATTGATGGCGTTCTATTCCAAAAATTTCATGATTACCAGGAACATTCCAAACAGGAACCGAAAACTTTTCAATCTCTTTTTTATAGAGCTCATAATAACCGGAAGCTTCTTTTTCAGAAACCCGAAGCGCGTCTTTTACCAGGTCGCCTGTGATCAATACAAAGTCGGGCTTGGTCGCCTCAACAATCTCGCGCAACTTTTGCATGCGGTCAACACTCTTTTCGCTGATGTGTGTGTCGGAAGCATGGAGAAAAGTAAACGTAGTAGGAGCCATCGAATTCACCAATGGAAAATCATAAACAGATTTTTCTGCCGTAATTTTTTGCCACCACTTTGGGGTGCTAAATCCAATTGGTTGACTTATAAATACAAAACCGAATCCCTTTGAGCTGAGTATCTCGTAGTGGCCTTTAGTATCCGTTTTCACAACCTGCACCTGGTCTGATACGGCAACGCCTGCTATACCTTCTTCATTCTTATCGCGAATGCCGTTTTGGTTTTTGTCGTTATATACAGTGCCCTGGATTTTATCCACTTGCTGACCCAATACGCTGAAAGAGAGTAACAGGAGAAAACTTAGAATGAAAAGAGAGTTAGTTCGCATAGTAGTAGGATATAGGCCTGAATATACAAAATCGCCAAATCCGAGGCTTAATTTGCTCAAACCTTCCTATTTTGCAATCCCTAAGAATTTGTCAAAATGAAAAATATTCGGTTTACGGATCATATACTTCCACATCTGATAGCTTGTGTCGTC
>DAOOCD010000002.1:0-38859 GCA_035408225.1 Cyclobacteriaceae bacterium
TTATCTGCACAAGCTGGATGATTTACTATGTGGCTATTGAAGATGTTAAAATCATTCTCTACTCATTGGGCACCATGATACCCGGCTACGTGCTTTACCTTGCCTCATACAGGCACAACCAGAATAAATAAATATACCGGACGCTAATACGCGAGCCGGAACCCCATCATCCGAAGCACCGACTTCGTGGAGAGATGTGTATAATTTTCACGGGATACCGGGTCGCGCATTGTTTCGAATAAAATTTCTCAAAACTTACTTCATGTATTTTTCAATTGACTATGTATCCTGCTAGCCCGGTATGACAACTTCGTAATAGAGTTAACCCGAAACAAAAACACAACACCGGACTCTAAAACGCGACCCGGTAACCAGTCATCCGAAGTACAGAAGAAGTAATAAAATGAAACTAATCGTATGACAACCTTCGTGGAAAGAGATACCGGGTCGCGCCCCACTTCGAAACAATTCTTACAATAGTTATTTCAACTATTTTTTTTAACAATGTAATCAAGCTTGCCCGGTATGACAGCCTCTTAATAGATGTGATATACCATACTATCAACCGTCATACCGGGCAAGTTAACTGGATAGCAATACAACCGTAAACTTCAATACGCGACCCAGTATCTCGTAATCCGAAGAACAAGCTCAATACCACTCACACAATTTACTTTCGTAGAGTGTAAAACTTTTGCGTTCTTCCTGCCTATAATCCATTATTATGAAAAAACTGATTGGTCTCTTTTTATTGATTGCTACACAATCCTTCGCCCAAACCATGGGCTTTTCATCGGCCAGTTCCTCAACCCAAACGAAAGCTGAAGAAGTGTTTCTTCAGCAACAGGAAAGCGAACGCTATAAAAATCATTTAAAAACCCTTACTAAAGAACCACATATTGCAACTTCAAAAGCCAATGAGCGTGTGCGCGACTACATGGCCGAGGTCATGCGCAAGGCAGGGTTCCAGGTAGAGATTTTTCCCTATGATATTTATTTGCCGGTAATGCCCGGTTCTGCTTCTGCAGAAATTGTAGAACCCATCCGATTGCCGCTCAATAATAAAGAGTACATCCATAAAGAAGATCCGTTTTCCGCTGACCCGAATTTATATTTTGGTTACAACGCGTACACTGGCTCTGGTGATGTAACTGCCGAGGTAGTCTATGCAAACTTCGGTCGCAAAGAAGATTTTGAAAAGCTTGCAGCTATGGGCATCTCCGTAAAAGGAAAAATTGTACTTGCCCGCTATGGCGGAAATTTCCGCGGTTATAAAGCCAAGTATGCGGAAGCCAATGGTGCCGCTGGTCTTATCATCTTCACCGATCCTGGTGACAGCGGCTATGCAAAAGGACTTGTTTACCCGGAAGGACCCTATTACAATGAAAGTGATATTCAACGCGGTTCATTGCTTACCTTAGATTGGACAGGCGATCCGCTAACTCCCTTCGAGCCCTCACTTCCACTAGATGGAAAAAAGAAAATCGTTCGTAAAAAACCTGAAGAGGTTACGGGCATGCACAACATACCCGTGTTACCACTGCCTTATGGTTCAGCCAAAGAAATTATCGGCCGCATGACAGGGAAGCCTGTGCCTGCCGGCTGGCAAGGTGGATTACCTTACACCTATCGCCTTGAAGGCGGACCCGAATTGAAAGTGCGTGTTAACGTGCAACAGAAAAGAGAAATTCAACGGGTGTATAATGTCGTGGGCACATTAGTCGGTTCAGATTTTCCCAATGAATGGATTATCGCTGGTGCGCATTATGATGCGTGGGGCTTTGGCGCTACCGATCCTAACAGCGGCACTGCCATGTTGCTTGCCTTGAGTGAATCTCTCGGCAAACTTTCTCAGGCTGGTTACAAACCTAAACGCACCATCAAGATTGCCCATTGGGATGCCGAAGAACAAGGTGTGATTGGCTCAACCGAATGGGTGGAACACTTCCGCGATGAATTAGATGCGAAAGGCGTTGCCTACTTTAATGCCGATGGTGCCGTGTCCGGAAAAAGTTTTGGCGCAGCTTCAAGTCCGTCATTAAAAAATTTAGCAATTGAAGCGACCAAAGCAGTTCCCTACCCGGATTCATCAATGACTGTCTATGAACATTGGCTTGGAAAGCGCGGAGCGAAAGAACCTCCGCTCGGAAATTTAGGTGGCGGATCAGATCATATTGCTTTCTATACACATGTGGGTATTCCTTCGTGGGGTGGTGGCACCGGTGGGCCTTCCATTTATCACTCGAATCATGATAGCTTCTCTTTTTACGAACGCTTTGCAGATCCTTCCTTTAAAATGGGACCCCTGGTTGAGCGTGTGTTTGGTGTGATGGCCTTACGGCTTGCCAATGCCGATGTGATACCGTATGACATCAGCCGCTATGGTACTGATTTGAAAACACACTTTGAGGGTTTACAAAAGCTTACCAAAGCGTATGATAAAACAACAGTTCCTTTTTCATTCGATGCGCTGATCAAAGCAGCAGATGATTTGAAGAAAACCGGTGACGAGTGCCAGGCAGCTTTGAAGACGGTGAATGAAAGTAATAAGAAGGCAATTAACGCAGAATTACTTTTGCTCGAACGCCAGTGGATTGACAAACAAGGTATGCCTTATGGAAGCTGGTATCGCTCACTCTATGCTTCGCCCGATCCGTATAGCGGTTATGCATCGTGGATGTTGCCGGCCTTTCAATATGAAGCAGCTAATAAATCGACTGCCAACTTAAAAATGTGGGAGCAGAAATACCTCGATGCGATTTCAAGAATTAAAACGAAGCTTGAAACCATTACAAAGCTGGCGAAGTAGTTTACTAAAATTGAAATTTTAAGGAAAGCCGTTCGGGTTAACGAACGGCTTTTTTGTTGGTGAAAGGGTCCTAAATCAGTTAGTGATAGATTGAATGAAACTCATCAAGAAGAGAATTTCCACCGAATAGTTTATCTTTAAAGAACGGCAAAAACACTCTTACTAAGCGAGATAGCTAATACCTTAAATTAAAAATACCTTGATTTCAGTTCTAATTGTAAAACATCAGCTAACATCAAGCAACCATAAAAGCGGCTCAAACTAACCGTCTATTGGCAGCTTACAGTTTGCTCTTGTATAGCAACACCTAGCGCTTAGACATTTGCAATAAAAAATACACCTTAAAAAAATAAACATTATGGCAAGTATCAATCCGCACATTAACTTCAACGGCAATGCCGAAGAAGCTTTCAATTTTTACAAATCAGTGTTTGGCGGAGAATTCGCAAAAATAATGCGTTTCAAAGATTTAGCAAGTGCTGAATTTCCGGTAGCCGAACATGAAGCAAATAAAATCATGCACATTGCATTGCCTATCGGTAAAAGTATTTTAATGGCTAATGATGTGCCTGAAATACTGGGACGAACAAACGAACATGAGAACAGAAGCAAAATTGTAATTAGTGCAGAAAGCAAAGAAGAAGCTGACAAATTATTCCATGGACTTTCGGCAGGCGGACAAATAGAAATGCCTATTTCTGACAGCCCCTGGGGTTCTTATTTTGGAATGTTCAGAGACAAATTTGGTATTGAATGGATGGTGGACTTTGACCCAACCTATAACGGAAAAGTATAAGCAGAAAACAACCAACGCCTGATAGCGGTTTGGCAAACTTCAACTATAAATGCTATGAATCCAAAAGTTGATTTGTTTTTAGATAAGGCAAAAAAATGGCAGGATGAAATGAAGATGCTCCGGTCCATCATTCTTTCCTGTGGTTTAACGGAGGATTATAAATGGATGCATCCCTGTTACTCCTTTGAAGAGGGCAACATTGTTTTAATTCACGGGTTTAAAGAGTATTGTGCCCTTTTATTCTTCAAAGGGGTTTTATTAAAAGATAAAAAAGGCATCCTGATTCAACAAACAGAAAATGTTCAGGACAGACGCCAAATCCGGTTCACCAGTCTGGCCGAAATTATTAAACTCCAGGCAACCATTAAGGAATACATCCGCGAAGCCATTGTGGTGGAAAAGTCAGGATTGAAAGTTGAATTCAAAAAGACATCCGCATTCAACATGCCGGAAGAGTTTCAGAAAGTATTAGCGAAGAGCAAAAAACTTAAAACAGCATTTGAAGGACTCACACCCGGACGACAAAGAGGATATCTGCTTTACTTTTCATCGGCTAAACAAGCTAAAACAAGAGAAGAGAGAATTAAAAAATATCTCCCAAAAATACTTAAAGGAAAAGGCCTGGACGACTATCAAAAAAAGTCATGAGCATGACCACAGAAATTATAACCACCACCCCTGACTGTGAAATTGTAAGCTCAAGAATTATAAACGCATCCAGAGAACTTGTTTATCGCGCCTGGACCGATCCCAACCATCTGAAAAACTGGTGGGGACCGGCTGGTTTTACAAACACGTTTAATGAGTATGACTTGCGTGTAGGTGGCAAGTGGCGTTTTATTATGCATGGGCCGGACAAAGGAAACTATGTGAATGAATGCGAGTTTATTAAAATAGACAAACTATCATTAATTGCCTGGAGGCGGATTTCAAAACCCATTTTTCAAGTCGTAGCCACATTTGAAGAAGTGTCCGCTGACCAAACAAAACTTGTTTTTAAAATGCTATTTAACACCGCGGACGAATGCAGAAAAGTTAAGGCCTTTGCCGTTGACAAAAACGAAGAGAATTTTGACAGGCTGGAAAATGAATTAGCTAAAATGACTTTATAGATATAAACCATTTTACAGGCCATGATGAACTCAGAAATTCAAACCTACAACGCCAGGCAAACAACAGATGATAAAAAAATCTGTAACCTGCTCGCCACGACCATTGACAAGGAACTTACCGAAGCAGAAAACAAAATCTGGCACGCTCATCCGGTTTGGTTTTTAGAGAGTAATCCGATTGTTGGTTACAGTAAACAAAAAGCAGGCTGGCGCTTGATGTTCTGGAGTGGAGCAGATTTTGAAGAAGAAAAATTAAATGTCATCGGTAAAAAATTTAAAGACGCCTCTGTTTTTTACACTGCGGTTGAACAAATCAATACCAAAGACCTGAAACGTTGGCTGAAAAAGTCAAAGGAAATTCAGTGGGACTATAAAAACATCGTAAAAAGAAAGGGCCGGTTAGAACGATTGAAATAAATTAAAAGATCAACGTTAACATAAAAAGCATGGACCGCGCAAACAACCATGATGAGCGTATAGCCAAAATGACATTCGCCTCGGTATATCCACATTATCTCGCCAAAGTGGAGAAGAAAGGCAGAACGAAAGAAGAATTGCACCAGGTCATTCAGTGGCTTACGGGTTATGCTGAAAAAAAACTACACGAACTCATTAAAGAAAAAGTAACATTTGAAACATTCTTTCAGCACGCTTCCATAAACCCTAATGCACATCTTATTACGGGAGTAATCTGTGGTTATCGAGTGGAAGAGATCACAAATCCGTTAACACAACAGGTAAGATATCTGGACAAGCTGGTAGATGAGTTGGCGAAAGGTCGTAAGATGGAGAAGATTTTAAGAGTAGTGTAAGGGCCCTTTCAGTAAATAAGACAAACATTTAACGACAAGAAAGAAGAAAACGGCTAGGAAGCTCATTTATATGAACAATAATAATGTATTGTATATAAATATATTTTTATTGTTTATCAATATATTTTTAATATTTTTGAGGCATAATCAAAACCATTATGTCAACAAAAAACAACTTCGTATTTAAAGGCCTGCATATTGTTGCCTGGGTCATCTTCGTGGGTCTGTGCATTGAAGCCGGAGCCTTAATTGTCAATTTCTGTTTCAGTCTTTTCAAACCTGAATTCGTGCAAAACCTGTATCAAAAGTTGGATTTAACCGCCATGTATGCTGTTAATCAGTGGGTTTTTTTCGGGATATATAGTTTTATCCTGTTCATTGCTATTTTAAAGGCGTATCTGTTCTTTCTTGTTATCATGTTGCTAAGTAAACTTGATTTGACTAAACCATTCAACACCTATGTGGCCAATCAGATTACAAAAATCAGTTACACCATTTTTTCTATAGGGCTCATAAGCTACATAGCCCAACAAACCGCTAAAAGTTTACCACATCATGAATTTGAAATCGACACCCTCAACCAGTTTTGGGCCGATAGTCAGGCTTATATATTAATGGCGGCTGTAGTATATGTAATCGCGACTATCTTTTCAAGAGGAGTTGAAATCCAAAACGAAAACGATTTAACTGTTTAACCTATGCCAATCATTGTAAACGTAGATGTAATGATGGCAAAGCGTAAAATGTCGCTGAATGAGCTATCCGAAAAAGTAGATTTAACACTTTCAAATCTTTCTATCCTAAAGACTGGTAAGGCAAAAGCAATCCGGTTTAGCACCTTAGAGGCGATTTGTAAAGCCCTGGACTGCCAACCCGGTGACATTTTAGAATACGTTAATGACAACAAAACAACAACGAACCGCTAACAGGGTTTAGTCGTTGCAGGAGCAAGTCGTTATGCGAAAAAAGTCGGCCGTAATTTGAATTAACAATATTGAAATCATTATGAGTGTAAAGTATGCGATTTGTATTTTCATTTTGATGCTTGGCAGCTGTAAAACTTCGACTCAAAGCGATACGTATGCTGGCAATTTCGCTGTTGGCAATAAATTTATTGATGCTTTCTATTCCTTTAATCGAGATTCCTTGCAAGGAATGCTAGCGTCAGCTAAGAAATCCCAGCCAGAAATTCTATACTATCAAAAATGGGCTGAATGTGCCAATTATAAAATTGTTGATCGCCATTATTTCGAAAAAAACGATTCCCTTGTCATTTTCCCTATTACCGTGAAGGATGATTTGATGGGTGCACTGGCGATTGATTTTAATGTGACCGATACGTTTCACATTTCTGTACACAATGGAGAAATTGTTTCTGTAAAAACCTCCTCAAACGATATTGATGTATATTATGAAGCGAAAGAATGGGTAATTAAGAACCGGCCAGAATTGGTTGAAAAGGCTTGCGAAGGCATTTGGGAAGGCGGACCAACACCGTGTGAATGTGTTAAAGGTATGGTGAAAGGGTTTTCTGAATTTGTAGAAATCAAAAATGGACCAGGTCATTAGAATGATAAATATTCTTAGATATTTACAGTAATCATACCGCTACATGAGAGTATGATTCTAATCCGTTGATTACCATGCAAGAAAAAGGATCATCTTTTAAAGCACCCTCTAAAAAATACCAACCCAAAGGGCTTACTATCATTTATGAGGACCATGATATTCTTGTTGTCGATAAAATACATGGACTATTGACCATCGGGACGGAAAGAGAAAAAGAAAAAACGGCTCATTTCCTTTTAAATGAATATGTAAAAAAAGGGAACGATCGATCAAGAAACCGGGTATTTATAGTACATCGTCTGGATAGAGAAACTTCAGGGATTCTGATTTTTGCCAAAAATGAAAAAGCAAAATATTTTTTACAGGAGAGATGGAAAGAGTTTAGTAAAAAATATGTTGCGGTAGTGCATGGCAATCTTCAAGATAAAGAAGGGGTTATTACATCATACCTATTAGAAAATAAAGTATTTAGAGTTTACTCTGTAAGAGACCCGGATAAAGGTAAATTTTCTGAAACTGGGTATCGAGTGATTAAAGAATCCGATAAATACAGTTTGCTGGAAATCGATCTCTATACGGGAAGAAAACATCAAATTCGCGTTCACCTTTCGGAAGAAGGACATCCGGTTGTTGGGGATAAAATCTACGGGTACGAAGATAAAGAAGCTAAAAGATTAGCACTTCATGCTGCATCCCTTACAATAATACATCCGTTTACCCATAGAGAAATTAGTTTTGAGACTGAGATCCCTCCTTATTTTAAAAGCCTGGTTAAGTATAGAGAGCAGAGATATTGAGCCAGCACCTGATTCGTGTATCTCAATTACTTATATCGCTTAATCTTTTTCGACTCCTCTGCCGAAGCAGGTTTCACCGCAAGGGCTGCACCGCCACCAGATGCAAGTTTCAATTTAAGTATCGTTTTACTAGTTACTGTATAGCTTTGAATGGCATACGCCATGGGATTAGTTTCCCAATGTGCATCCGGGGCATCGCCATAAATGGTTATCACATAAGTCTTGTTGGGTTCAAGAAAACTAAAATTAACCTGCACCTCGCGTTTGTTTTCATCGGTAATGGCCCCGATATACCACGCATCTTTTCCTTTTTGCTTGCGAGCCGTAACAATATAATCGCCAGGCTCTGCCTCAAGCACCTTAGTATTATCCCAATCTACGGGCACATCTTTGATAAACTGAAATGCATCCAAATGTTTCTCATAGTTCTCCGGTAAGTCAGCAGCCATTTGTAAAGGACTATACATCGTTACATACAAAGCGAGTTGCTTGGCCAGCGTGGTGTGCACCTGGTATTTATTTCCGGTATTATAATAATCCAACTTGATCTGGAAGATGCCCGGTGTATAATCCATCGGTCCGCCCATGAGTCGCGTGAAGGGTAAAATCGTTTCGTGTTCGGGAGGATTGCCACTGCTCCACGCATTGAACTCATTACCCCGAGCTGCTTCACTCGCCATCCAATTTGGGTAAGTACGATGCTGGCCCGTTGGCCTAACCGATTCATGCGCATCCATCATGATCTTATTGGCCGCAAACTTTTCGGCCACACGTGTAAAGTGGTTCACCATCCATTGACCGTCATGAAACTCACCCCGCGGAATGATGCGACCTACATAACCAGTCTTTACAGATTCGTAGCCATGATCTTTCATGAAACGGATAGCCTGATCAATTCTTCGCTCATAATTGGTGACAGAACTTGACGTCTCATGGTGCATAATAAGTTTCACGCCTTTATCTTTTGCATACGCTTGCAACTCATTCACATTAAAATCGGGGTATGGAGTTACAAAATCAAAAACTTCTTCCTTCCAATTACCGGCCCAGTCTTCCCAACCTACATTCCAGCCTTCAACAAGTACTCCATCCAAACCTTGCGCTGCAGCAAAATCAATATAGCGCTTGGTGTGGTGTGTGGTGGCCCCGTGCTTTCCATTCGGAGTGAGTTTACTCCAATCGGTATTTTTTAAAATGATGTTTCCCTGGTCAGCATAATTCCAGGTGGCAGTGCCCATGTGCATGCCCCACCAGATACCCACAAACTTTTGTGGTTTAATCCAGCTTGTCTCTTTAATGACAGAAGGCTCGTTCAGATTGAGAATCGTTTTTGACATCAGTAAATCCGCAGCCTTATAACTTACCAGCAACGTGCGCCACGGAGTATTACACGGAGTTTGCAGATAGGCTTTGTTGCCGAATGCATCGGGTGTCAGTTCCGTAGTGAGTGAAAAGGTTTCCTGGTTCACTCTAAGGTACATGGCAGGATAGTTGAGCAATGCAGCTTCGTGTATGTTTATATACAACCCATCGGCCGAGTTCAGCATGAAAGGAGTTTGCACTACATTCTTACTTATGGGCGACCGCGTTCCAATTTCGGTATACTTCTTCGAAACATTTACTGCATCTATCTCACTGAGTGCTGAGATCGTATAAGGATATTCATTCGTGTCATAGTCGCCCGGAATCCAAAACGATTTGTGGTTGCCCGTAAGATTATATTGTGTGCGCTCACCGGTAACGATGAAGTAACTCAACTTAGCCTGTGCCGGAAATTCATACCGAAAGCCGAGGCCATCATCAAACAGACGAAAGCGAATGATCATCACGCGACCCGTTGCTGTTTGCAAAAGGTGAGCCGCCAGTTCTCGATAGTTGTTACCAATCTCCTTAACCTCGCCCCACACCGGGTTCCATTTTTCATTTACCGTTGTTGTGTCAATGCTGGTAAGAGTAAACCCCTCGGCCAGCGCTGGCTGGTCTTTTAGTTCGAGGCCCATCAGGCTTGGCTCTGTCACTTTTTTGTTGCCTATAGAGAGTTGGTAGGTGGGCTCCCCCTTTTCCGTGAGTTGGAAGTTCAACGTAAGTTTTTTCTGAGGCGAAGTAATCACCTGGCTGTAGCCGCTAAGGGTAACAAAAAGCAAGATGGCGATGACTGAAAGAGCTTTCATAAGTAGGGTATTAAATCCGAAGTGAAAGTAAAGTCAATGGCACGGATTAAAAAATGAGTTTTCTCAGCTTTCGTTTTCTGGCCAATTTCCCCTATTTCTCAAGAAATATTTTTAGACTAATCTAAATATTTGTTTAGTTATTTCTAATTATATAAGTTTGCTACTCTAAAATTATGAGGTTCCTGATTTTCATAACTCTGTCCATTTCGCTGATTCCAGTAGCCATGGCCCAAACAGGCGCCATTTCTGGCATTATTCGAAATGAAGCCAAAGTCGCGGAGTTCGTGAATGTTGTTATTGAGGGAACTCGACTCGGCACCAGTACCAATGAAGAAGGGCGGTTTCGGATTGAAAACGTACCCATCGGAACCAAAAAACTAAAAATCTCTGGAATAGGCTATCAAAACCAGGTGGTCGTAGTGGAAGTGAAGCAAGGGGCAACTAACTCCATTGATATAGCTTTAAAAGAAGACGTTGCCCAGCTGGAAGCTGTCGTGGTTACCGGCACTATGAAGGAAGTAACCAAAATGGATTCGCCCATCCCCATAGAAGTATATGCTCCCTCCTTCTTTCTTAAAAATCCAACGCCTAACATTTTTGAAGCACTTTCATTGGTGAATGGCGTGCAGCCACAAATCAATTGCAATGTTTGTAACACGGGCGACATTCATATTAATGGTCTGGAAGGTCCATATACCATGATCTTGATTGATGGCATGCCTATCGTGAGCAGTCTGGCTACTGTTTATGGATTGGCCGGAATTCCAAACAGTCTGGTGAAACGAATGGAGATTGTAAAAGGCCCGGCTTCCACACTTTATGGATCAGAAGCAGTGGGGGGTGTAATTAACATCATCACGAAAGAACCCTTTTCGGTTCCAAAATTTAAAGCGGATGTTTTTGGAACCACGGTGGGTGAATACAATTTTGATCTGTCCTCCCGTTTTAAAGCCGGTAAGTCGGCAAGTTTATTCGGAGTCAACTACTTTCATTATGATCAAAAGCGCGACATCAATAATGATAACTTCACGGATGTAACCCTGCAAAAAAGAATTTCTCTTTTTAATAAATGGACCTTTCACCGGGCTTCCGGAAAAAGTTTTTCATTGGCTGGAAGATACATTGATGAAAACCGCTGGGGTGGAGAGTTGAAATGGACTCCTGCATTCCGCGGAAGCGATCAGGTTTATGGCGAATCCATTTATACACAACGTGCCGAGCTGATCGGAAATTATCAGTTCAATACCTCAACTCCTTTTTTCATTGATTACTCCTACAATTACCACAAACAAGACTCCTATTATGGAATCGTCAAGTTCTTTGCAACGCAACAAGTAGCCTTTGCTCAATTGCGATGGAATAAAAAACTTGGCAAGCACGATCTCCTCACAGGTATTCCCGTTCGTTACATTCATTATGATGACAATACTGTTGGAACATCTGATGGTGACGGTAACGCTCCTGACATAACTTTCTTGCCAGGGATATTTATTCAGGACGATATTCAGCTTTCGGATAAGCTTGCAACATTGGTCGGCTTGCGTTATGACCGGCATAATGTGCATGGTAACATCTGGACACCCCGACTGAGTTTTAAATATTCACCCAACAAAAATAATACGTTGCGACTAACGGGTGGCAGCGGTTATCGGGTGGTGAATCTATTTACAGAAGATCATGCAGCACTTACCGGGTCGCGTGAAGTAGAAATACTTTCAGATCTCAAGCCTGAGCAATCCTGGAATGTAAATCTGAATTATGCACACAACATCATTTTACCGGAAGGCTTTATCAGTCTGGACGCCAGTCTCTTTTATACTTATTTCACCAATAAAATCGTTGGTGATTTTTTAACGGACCCTAATAAAATCGTCTATAACAACCTTGATGGCTATGCAGTTTCTCGTGGGGTTACACTTAATGCCGATGTTTCACTAGTGAATTCTTTAAAAATAATTTCAGGTATTACGTTGATGGATGTATTTCAGGTTCAAGAAAAAGAGCTCGCTGAAACTAAAATCCCACAGGTTCAGGCACCTCGGTTCTCGGGTACCTTCACCATCAGCTACACACTTCCTAAATCAAAAGTTAACATTGACCTGACAGGTCGTGTAACCGGCCCGATGTATTTGCCGGTCGTGCCTAATGATTTTCGGCCGGCTATGTCGCCCTGGTTTGGATTGATCAACCTGCAAGTGAGTAAATCCATTAGTAAGCAGGTTGAAATTTATGGCGGAGTAAAAAACCTGCTGAACTATATACCCAAAGATCCTCTCCTGCATCCGGACGATCCGTTTGACAAACGCGGAGGAAAATATTTTGATGACAATGGGAACGCGAGACCCGATACAAATCCCTACGGCTATACCTTTGATACAACGTACAATTATGCACCCTTGCAAGGTGCCCGTGGAATTATAGGTCTGCGGTGGACAATTGAATAAATTAGGCTGAAAATGAGGTTTTGCGGAGATTAGCTCCATTATTCTCCGCATAATGTGCGGAGAATAACTACATTTATGGTGTTATGCGGAGAAAACGTTACATCCACGAACTAGCCCAATGGCCTGATTTTACATGGGATCAAACCTTGGTAAATGAACTGTTGACTCAAACACGCTACCGGCAAGGAAAAGTGCTTGGAAGAATGGAATCATTAGGGTTTAACTTGCAGTCGGATGCCTCCTTGCAAACACTTACACACGAAATAGTTAAGTCAAGCGAGATAGAAGGTGAGTTGTTACCACAAGAGCAGGTGCATTCGTCCCTTGCCCGAAAATTAGGACTTGACGTTCAGGGATTAGTCGCCTCCAACCGTAATGTTGATGGAATAGTCGAACTGATGTTTGATGCTACACAAAACTTCAATCAACCGCTTACTGCAGAAAGACTGTTTCGCTGGCATAGAAATTTATTTCCGGATGGATTTAGTGGAGCTTATAAAATAATTACCGGAAACTGGCGCACAGATGAAACCGGTGCCATGCAAGTTGTGTCAGGCGCAATGGGTAAAGAGCGCATTCACTTTGAAGCACCATCTGCCAATCGATTAGCAAGCGAGATGGAAAAATTTCTGTTGTGGTTCAACTCAGATATAACAATAGATCTATTACTGAAATCAGCAATAGCACATTTCTGGTTTATAACTATACACCCGTTTGATGATGGCAATGGCAGAATAGCACGCGCATTATCAGACATGCTGCTAGCACGTTCGGATAATAGTTCCAAACGTTTTTATAGTCTCTCCGCGCAAATCCGAAAAGAAAGAAGTGAGTACTACAATCACTTAGAGAAATCGCAGAGCGGTAACCTGGATATAACCGAATGGATAGTGTGGTATTTAACATGCCTCTCGCATGCGCTGGAATCAACTACGCAGGATTTAAACAGCGTACTTGTAAAGGCTAAATTCTGGGAAAAACATAAAACCACATCGCTGAACGCACGCCAGAAAGTAATGCTTAACAAATTGCTCGATGGTTTTGAGGGAAAGTTGAATACTACCAAGTGGGCCAAGGTTACGAAAACATCGCAGGACACTGCTTTGCGCGATATACAGGCATTGATAGAACTTAGAATACTGCAGAAGGAGAATTCAGGGGGAAGAAGTACGAGTTATAAAGTAATCTTGCAATAGACTACTTCACAAACACGGCCTCTTCAACAATAAAATTCCCATGCTCAAGATCAACGTCATTGAGCTTTAGCTTTCCTTTAATGCGGATAAACTGGTCGCCTTCAAATTTTGGCGGCTTCACTTTAAAATAGATTTCAGCAATTGACTCCGGACCGGCACCACCACAAAAGAAACACTGGCTGTAGGGAAACTTAGATAAGATAATATAGGCATCTCCATCCACGTCAATCGGGAGGTAATACCCTTCCAGATCAATTTCCTTTCCAACCGTAGCTTTCAGATCGGCCGGAAATGTTGGGTATAAAAAATACTCGCCTGCCTTTTCGTTGTATTTAGCATCGAACTTGGTTTTGGCAAAGGCTGTCCAGCCATCGGATGGAGTTTGAGCAAAACAAAATCCAGAAAGAAATAAGAAGATCACCAGCAGACTTAATCGGTTCATATCGGTTTATTAGATCTCAAAAATAATCAATTCAATGCGTGAGTCATCTAAAACTATGCCAACGGAAAATTAGTTGCCTGCAAGCACTTTATGGATGTCGGTACGGTAGGCCTGGAAGGAAGGAAGGAGTGAACATAGGATACCCAACACCAGACTCCCTGCCAGCAGGTACATTTCCTCCATATAAAATACCCAGGCGATTATTCCTGTTTTTCCACTTTCTTCGACCAATGCTGTAAATAAGTAAAGTACCCCATGCCCCATTGCAAGACCAATTAAGCTTCCAAATAATGTTAGCGTTATACCTTCCAACTGAGTAGCTATAAATAATTTTGACCGACTTGCTCCCATGGAGCGCATAATAGCCAGATCGTATTGTCGCTCTTTGAGAGAATTATATAATGCTATAAAAATACTGAGAGCAGAGATAAAAATCAGAACATAGGCAAATCCAGTCAGTGCCTCAACACCTACACCGAGGATAGAAAAGAGTCTTGCAGCTTCAAATGCCGGTGAAGCAGCCTGCATACCGGTTTGTCCATTAATGTAGCGCGGCAGTTGAATGGCGGCTATCGGATTCCGATACTTAATTAGTAATGCCGTAATCTCTTTTGTAGAATCGCCTTCCTCCACAGTTGGTACAAGCGGAGATGGGTTTGCAATTACTCGTTCGGTTATTGCCACTTCATCATGATTATGCACTTTCCAAATGCTTGACACATTGGTAAGAATCAAATTATCGAGTACGCCATGTGTGCTTTTTAAAATGCCCTTCACAACAAATGGAGTTTCTTCGTGAGCATGACCTTCTTTACTCAGACCGTGAGCGCTTTTGAACGTATCCCCTACTTTTAATTTTAACAATTCGGCCACTGTTGAACCCACTACAACTTCAAGGTCGTCAGACCACCACTCACCCGAAGCCAATTCAGCTTTGTACAATTCCGCATAAGCGCGATTCGTACCAACAATTCTGAAATTCTGATAACTGTCTCCTAAGGCAAGTGGGATGGCGCTTTTTACCAACCGATGTTTTGATAATCGTTCGGCCTCATTCAATTTAATGTTCCCGGTAGGAAAATCGATATGAAAAACATTGCAGAGAATTAATTGCAGGGGACTTCCCTTCGCTCCCACTACAAGATCAATTCCCTTTGTGTTGTCGGTAATTTTCTCCTTAAGCTGGTTGCTGAATAAAAGCAAGATCGTAATCACCGCAATGCCTAATGACAATAACAAAATGTTGAGCAGGGTATTAAGCGGCCGCGCCTTCAGATAACTGATCACTAGCGATAGAAGATTCATCAGAGATGGATCAGGTTTTTAACTTTGTCTTTTAATCGTTGATCGTGGGTTGCAATGATTAGCGTAGCTTTATTTTTATCAGCTAGTGACAAAAGCAAATCACTTACACGATCGCAGTTTTTATCATCGAGTGCCGAAGTGGGTTCATCGGCAAGAATAACAGAGGGTTTATTCAGCACCGCTCGTGCAATGGCAACACGCTGGGCCTGGCCTAAACTCAGGTCCTGAATTCTGCTTCTCCTTTTTTCGGCAATCCCTAATTGTGAAAGTACTTCTTCCACTCTTCCCAAATTTTGCTTTAATCCAGCTAGAAAAGGAGCCATTAATAAATTTCTTTCAACAGAGAGCGCACCAATTAAATGATTTCGTTGAAAGATAAATCCATAGTGCTGTCCACGAAAACGATCTAATCCTGACTCGGAAAGTTTCGTGATGTCCGTTCCATTTACTTCAATACTTCCTTGTTGAGATTTAAGCAAACCACCCAATAAGTGCAGCAATGTGGTTTTTCCGCTTCCCGATTCTCCCAACAAAAGAAATTGCTCTCCGGTTTGAATGGTTAAATCACTGAATTGAATTTTCTTTTCAGTACCATAAGAATAGGAAAGAGAGTCGGTTTTAATCATTCTTGTTTACAAACGAAAGATAGACTGAAAATTAAAGGTTCCTCAGTAAAATTTAAAAGTCGCCCCAATTTTATTGGAGGCGACTTTTAAGTAAGAGGCGTCAGACCGTTGAATATATCTGCAAAAAAGCGGTCAGACGCCTACAATTAATTCTGCTTCAACGGCTCATAATTTTTAAAAGGAGATAGGCTAACCTTCTCCATCACAGCCCGGTACTCTGGCCATGTTTTATCATAAAATTTATTTACCCGCTCAGTAAGTTTACTAATTTCATCTTGTGCTTGCTTAAACACACGCTGATCGGTTGCCGAAACAGGATCTTTCGATGTTGCGATGTAGCGCTGTGCAATGAAAACAAAAGAAACCGGAGTAGGTATTGGCGAGCGAATGATTCCCTGCCGCTTGTCTTCTTTACCTACAATGAAGTCCATGATGGCATTGATAGAGTCTTTCACCACCTTGGTTTTTTCAGTCGGTTCTTTTAATTCGTCTCGCTTTGCCTCCTTCATTTTCTTCTCATACTCATCAGCGATTTCTTTTGACTCACGTAAGCGATCCATGGCCTGAGCGGCCAAACCTGTTAGCTTTTGCAAATCTTTAATCATTGTATACCGTGATGTAATAGTTGACTCAGCTGTATTGAACCTCGGATCTGATTTTACCAGGATATTGGTAGAATCCTTTTTATCTCCAAATGTCAATATTACTTTATAAGTACCCGGCAACACCTGGGCTCCGCCAGGCTCCTGTGCATTGGCTCTTGCTTTCTCACGTGATGGGCGGGCGGGTCCCTTTTCATTCATGGCCCATGTCATACGATTGAGTCCGTTATTTTCGGGAGCCTTTTGTTTTACTGTGCGAATCTTCTCTCCTTTTGCATTGAAAACTTCCATCGTAAGTGAATCGTATTTCACTTTTGATTCTGGCTTTTTCTCTTCCACTGGTTTTACTTCTGCTTTTTGATCTCCTCTTTTCGCATCTGATTTCTTTGTTTCAGTTTTCTCAACGGGTGGAGCCTCCTTTTTCACTTCAGGCTTATTTATAACATAGGAGATCATAGCACCCTCTGCTTTATTTTCACCTTTGAACATCGCATTGCCAGGGAATAATATTCCAGCGGGGTCCTGATACACTACCTGGTAAGCATCCGGTGCATCAAACACGTGGAGTGTCTTCGTTAATACCTGAGTACCTTCTTTCACCATTTCGCGCAACGGACGAATATCATCCAGCACATAAATCGCACGGCCAAAGGTTCCTAATACAAGGTCATGCTCCCGTGGGTGAATAACCAAATCCATAGTAGGTACACCAGCCGGATATTCGTTTGTCCATTTTGTATACGTCTTACCTTCGTCCAAACTCACGAACAAGCCATTCTCGGCACCGACAAAAATCAGTTTAGGTTCGATTGGATCCTGGGCAACTGCCAGTGTATAATTGTTATCCCCCAATTGGGTAGCATTCACAATACTCTCCCAGGTTTGTCCATAATCGCGCGAGCGAAACATATAAGGCTTATAGTCGAACTGACGGTAATTATTAACGACCACAAAAACTTCCCCGCCTTTGAATGTAGATGCTCTTACCTGCGGGATCCATGCACCTTTAGGCATACCTACAATTTTAGAGGTAACATCACTCCATGTTTTGCCTCCATCTCGAGTGAGTTGAACTTTGCCATCATCAGTACCTACCCAGATCACTCCCTTTTCTACAGGGCTTGGTGCAATAGCTAAAATGGTACAGTGATTTTCAGCACCCGTAGCATCCATAGTAATTCCACCACTCTCATGCTGCTTTTGCTTTTCAGGATCATTAGTGGTCAGGTCTGGTGAAATAATCTCCCAGGTATTTCCCTTATCCGTGGACTTATGAACGAACTGACTTCCATAATAAAGAGTAGAGTTATCAAATGGATCAAGCGCAATGGCCGAGTTCCAGTTAAAGCGAACCCGCATCTTCGCATCCGGGTGCGTGGGCTTAATTGTTTTTACATAACCCGTCTGCCGATCGTAGCGACCTAGATTACCTTGTTGTGACATGGCATATCCATAGCGACTATTTTCAGGATCAGGCACTACATCAAAGCCATCACCAAACATCACTGGCTGCCAATAATAATTTCTGATGCCATCATCGCGCCACAGATAACCAGGGCCAGCCCAAGAGCCATTGTCCTGGAGGCCACCATATACATTATAAGGTTGATCCATATCTACATTAATATGATAGAATTGCCCTACAGGTATATTGTCAATGAAGTGCCAATTCTTTCCCATATCACGCGAAATGTTTAGGCCACCATCATTACCTTCAATGATGAGAGAAGGGTCTTCCGGATGAATCCACCAGGCATGGTGATCCGGATGTACGCCTGAATACGGAAGCAGTGTTTTAAATGACTTGCCTCCGTCTTCGCTGATATTCACTTCAGAGAAAATAGTATAAAGTCTGTTTTCATTTTTGGTATCTACATAGATCTCACAATAGTAAAATGGCCGGTCGCCAATTTCACTCATCTTATCATTCATCATCTGCCATTTCTGGCCACCATCAACGGAGCGGTACAATGCATTTTTTTTATTTTCTACATACGCATAAACCACTTCTGGTTTACTGCGGGCAATCGCTAACCCAATACGGCCCAGTTCACCTTCTGGTAATCCTTCTTTATTGGTAATCTTGGTCCAGGTTTCTCCACCATCAATAGTTACATGCAATCCTGATCCGGGCCCACCCGAAGTAAATGTCCATGGTTGCCTGCGATGCTGCCACATTGCTGCGAATAATTTATTAGGATTAGATGGATCCATGACAAGATCAGCGCAACCTGTTTTTTCATCTACAAATAAAATGCGTTTCCAGGTAGCCCCACCATCGGTAGTTTTATAAACTCCGCGCTCGGGATGTTCACCCCACGGAGAGCCAATCGCACCTACATAAACTGTATTAGGATTTTTAGGGTCGATAACAATCCTGTGGATGTGTCTTGTCTTTTCAAGGCCCATCAACTTCCAGGTTTTACCCGCATCTAAACTCTTATAAATACCATAGCCACCATTTAAACTGTTGCGCGGGTTTCCTTCCCCGGTACCCACCCAGATAACTGCCGGGTTATCTTGTTGAATTGATATCGCTCCAATCGCAAGCGTAGCCTCTTTGTCAAATATAGGTTCCCAACTAATTCCCGCACTGGTGGTTTTCCACACACCACCTGAAGCGGCACCGGCATAAATAATATCAGGATTAGCCACGACAGCATCGATGGCCGTAATTCGGCCGCTCATACCGGCTGGGCCAATCGCTCTTGGCTTCATGCCTTTGAGCTTTTCCATATCCAGTTTTTGCGCTATTGCAGAAATGCCGATCAGCAGGGTTAAGGAAAAAACGAATATTCGCTTCATTTTCATCATAGATTAAAATTTTGAATTGGAAAGATAGGTTAAGGACTATCGACAAAACGGATGGATTGTAAGTGAACGCAAAATAATAGGATAGAAAGTCAAGGACTTATTTGAATGGTATCACCGTTGCTTATCCACAAAACTGATTTCCTTAAGTTCATAATATTGTTTGCCTTCTGCAGTCTGAAGAATCAACCTTCCCCGCTGATCAACACCTTCAATTATACCATTTAGTGCCCCGGCCATCGTGTTGAAACCATGCAATTCGCCTTTTCTGTAAAGATTGTTCAAGTAATCATTCTCAAGTAGGTTAACTTTTCCCTCACACAATTGCTGATACCGCACTTCAACTGCTTTCAATATCAGCGGCAACTCATTTTCCAAGGTGTAATCACTACTTGTCTCGCATTTAATTGATGTCGCATTTAGATTCGGAAACAGCGTTTGATTTACATTCAATCCAATTCCAACAACTGCAACTTGCAGGGTATCTCCCGAAAGGGAATTTTCAATGAGAATACCACAGATCTTTTGTTCATTGACTAGTATGTCATTTGGCCACTTTATTTTAACCAAGCCCTGAACTTTGCTTTTAACATAATCTGCAACAGCCAGAGATATAACCATCGTTAACCGAAACTGTTGGTCCGGTTTCAGGAACCTGGGTTTTAAAATCAATGAAAAGGTTAAATTCTTCCCGGGCTCTGAAAACCATTGATTACCACGCTGTCCACGTCCACTGTATTGATTATCAGTAATGATAATGGTTCCCTCAACGGCAGACCCACGCTGGCTTAGCTCCATCGCCAAGGTATTAGTGGAATGACATTCTGGCACAAAAACAAGGTTCTTTCCTACGAAAAGGGTGTTGGCAGGGATTTTATACAAGGTATTTGGTTAGCTTTGCAGATTGTACAATTTTAAAAAATCGAAGATAGTTTAATGGCCAAAAAAAAGAAGGGGGTTGATGCTGAAAAACTCAGCGAGGCCATTGTGAAAGGGATGCTGGAGAAGAAAGCGTCCGACATTGTGGTGATGGATTTAAGACAAGTTAAAAACGCAGTAGCTGATTTTTTCGTGCTCTGTTCGGGCAGTTCGGATAAGCAACTTGAAGCCATAAGTGAATCAATTGATGAACAGGTCTTTAAAATTGTAAAAGAAAAACCCTGGCACATGGAGGGCAAAAACAATAAAGAGTGGATGATTCTCGACTATATCTCTGTTGTGTCACATATTTTCAGAAAAGACCGAAGACAGTTTTATGCCCTTGAGAAGTTGTGGGGCGATGCGGAAATCACCGAAATAGAGGACTAAAGAACTTTAAATAAAGAAAGACGTTATTCAATTGTAATTTTTATAAGTAATGGCAGACAAGGAAAGAGAAAAGAAGATTGTGCCTCCCAAGGTACCACGCCCCAACTACCAAATGTGGATTATTCTGGCATTGGTAGCCGTTATTCTGGGCATAAGCTACTTTAATAGAACAGCTGAGTTGGTTGAAATACAAAGCAACCGTTTTGAAGATATGGTGCAGGCACGTGACATCAAGCGCCTTATTCTGATCAAAAATGAAGAATTGATTGAAATTACCCTGAAAGCCGAGGCGCTTCAAAACGCAAAGTATAAACAGGAGATTGAGCGTAGCAGTCCTTTTGGAGTAAGTCCTAATGGACCGCATTATAAACTTAAGATCGGTTCGATCGATAAGTTTCTTGATAAGTATGATCAACTGACCAAAAATATTCCACGCGATCAACAAATTGACCTGCAGGTAGAAGAGCGTCAGGATTACACCAACATGTTCTTTAACATCGGTTTCCTTGTATTATTGGTATTCGGATTCTGGATGCTGATGCGCAGAATGACTGGTGGTGGTGGACCAGGCGGACAAATCTTTAACATTGGAAAATCAAAAGCGGCTTTATTTGATGCAGAAAGCAAAGTAAAAATTACGTTTGCCGATGTAGCTGGCCTGGAAGAAGCGAAAGAGGAAGTGAAAGAGATTGTTGATTTTCTGAAGACTCCTCAAAAATTCACCAAACTGGGTGGGAAAATTCCAAAAGGTGCCTTACTAGTAGGTCCCCCCGGAACAGGTAAAACCTTGTTAGCAAAAGCTGTTGCTGGTGAAGCAGGTGTTCCCTTCTTCTCCTTATCGGGATCTGATTTCGTAGAAATGTTTGTGGGTGTTGGAGCTGCCCGTGTACGTGATTTGTTTAAGCAAGCGAAAGAGAAAGCACCGTGTATTGTTTTTATCGATGAAATTGATGCCATCGGCCGTTCACGCGGAAGAGGTCAATTGCCTGGTGCCAATGATGAGCGCGAGAATACATTGAACTCCTTACTGGTTGAAATGGACGGTTTTGCAACCGACAGCGGTGTTATCATACTAGCTGCCACTAACCGTCCTGATGTGTTAGACTCTGCATTGATGCGTCCCGGTCGTTTCGATCGTCAGATCAGTATCGACAAGCCTGATATTGCTGGCCGTGAACAAATCTTTAAGGTGCACCTGAAGCCAATCAAGATGTCGAAGGATGTCGATGTAAAAAAATTGGCAGCACAAACTCCTGGCTTTGCGGGTGCTGAGATTGCGAACGTATGTAACGAGGCTGCGCTGATTGCCGCCCGAAGAGATAAGGCTGAAGTGGATATGCAGGATTTTCAGGATGCTATCGACCGAGTGATTGGTGGTCTTGAAAAGAAAACAAAAATCATTTCGGCAGACGAAAAAAGAATTGTAGCCTATCACGAAGCGGGCCATGCCGTTGCCGGTTGGTTTCTCGAGCATGCCGATCCACTCGTAAAAGTAAGTATCGTACCGCGCGGGGTTGCTGCGTTGGGGTATGCTCAATATCTTCCTAAAGAACAGTTTCTGTATCAAACAGAACAGCTCATGGACGAGATGTGCATGACGTTTGGTGGTCGTGCTGCCGAAGAAATTGTATTCAATAAGATTTCTACAGGCGCACTAAGTGATCTTGAGCGCATTACCAAGATGGCCTATAGTATGGTAACGGTATATGGAATGAATAAGGAGATTGGCAATATGTCATTCTATGATTCCAAACAATCTGATTATACATTCAATAAACCCTACTCAGAAGCCACTGCTGAAAAAATTGACATAGAGGTTAAGAAGATTATTGATATCGCTTTTGAACGAACCAAGAAACTTCTGGTTGATCATCGTGACCATCTTGAAATAATTGCCAAAGAACTTCTGGAAAAAGAAATCTTGTTTCAGACCGATCTGGAACGTCTGATAGGAAAACGTCCTTTCGCACATCAGACAACGTATGAGAAATTTACTAACAGTCCTATTCCTGTTGTAAAAACTGAAGAGCCAACGACACCTCCTGTTAATGGTGCTGCTCAGGAAAACAAAGAAGCTGAACCTGCTAAGGAGGTTAGTGGAGACCTAACGAAATAACAATCAGATAATCTTATCAAAAGCCTTTCGGTGAACCCGGAAGGCTTTTTTCATTGATACACTTTTAGCGTTATTTGCAGAGAATGATTCACACAACACAATTACCAGTTGGTAAAAAAATATATTTCGCATCCGACTTTCATCTGGGTGTGCCGAATCATGCCAGTAGCATCGCCCGCGAAAAGAGAATTGTTGCCTGGCTTGATTCTGTTAAGGCAGACGCCCACGCCATCTACTTATTAGGAGATATTTTTGATTTTTGGTTTGAGTATAGCCAGGCCATTCCAAAAGGATTCATTCGTCTGCAAGGAAAGCTAGCCGAACTTAGAGACAATGGAATGCCTATTTATTTTTTCACAGGCAACCACGATATGTGGTTGTTTGATTACTTCGAAAAAGAATTGGGCATCGTAATTTATCGAGAACCCCAGGTCTTGCTAAGTAACAATCAAAAACTACTCATAGGCCATGGGGATGGGCTTGGCCCCGGAGATGAAACCTATAAAATTCTCAAGAAGTTTTTTAATAGTACTTTTTGTCAATGGCTCTTCGCCCGTATTCATCCGAATCTGGGTATACGAATTGCTAACTATTGGAGTCGGCAAAGCCGGATCAGCAATACAAAGCTGGAAGAAAAATTTACAGGGGAAGAAAATGAGTATCTGCTCACCTATTGTCGCGAACTTGAGAAAACGACTCATCACGATTTTTATATTTTTGGTCATCGTCACCTTCCGTTGGATTTAAAAGTTGGAGAGAATAGTCGCTACCTGAATCTTGGAGAGTGGGTCCACTTCGATACCTACGCAGAATACGATGGCCATAATGTGTCTTTGAAGAAATTTGAAACACATGCGTAGTTATTTCTCTCAGGTCTTAATTTTTGCATTCCTATTCTTTAGCGCACTATCAGGCTATTCACAAACTAATCTGAAGAAGATTAAGGAATGGAAAGCCAATCATGTAACCCTGCTTACAGAAGACAGACTTGGCAATTTCTTTATAGTTAATAGCAAGGGTAAAATAAAAAAGTATGATGCCACCGGAAAGTTGGTTGCCTCGGTATCAAAAATATCGCCTACCCTGATAGAGCCTTGGTATCATCCCAGTATCTTTATTTACTCTCGTAAGAACCAATCATATTTTGTTTATGGACGAAACTTTGAAGATCGGAAAGACTACACAATTGAACCTGCTTTCGCGATTGAGCCAAACCTGGTTTGCCCAACACATGATAATAAACTTTGGATTCTCGACAAGGCAGATTGGTCTTTAAAAAAAGTGAATCCGTTAAGCAACGAAGTGATTCAGGAATTTACGTTGGATCCCTCAGTACTTAAGCCGTCATCCGAGTTTACCTACCTTCGTGAGTATTTGAATTTGCTTTTCCTCATCGATAAAAATTCTGGATTAGTGATTCTTAATCACCTGGGAAAAGTCATTGATACTATAGCGATTCAAAATTTAAAACAGGTTTACTTTTTTGGTGATGAGCTTTATTATCTTGAAAGCAACACCTTGAAGTTCTTTAATCTTTTAACCGAAGAAAAACATGAAGTAAAATTGCCAGAAGAGACTATTCAGGCAATAATGACTGATGAACTCATCATCACGTTGAATTTTAGAAACCGAATCAGCCTTTATACTTACACACTTACTGCCCAATAGACTTTCAACTGTGTTCATTTTTGAACATCTTTGTACGATTAAGCACAAACTGGCTTGAAAAAACAGCATTTTCGGACAGTTCCTGCACTGGCACAATTTTTCCTCTACGCGAGTTAACTTAAATCTACTATTGTGAACGAAGGCGGCAAAATCCTGATGATTGATGATGATGAAGATGTTCTTCTGGCAGCCAAAATGCTGTTGAAAAAATCCAATCACCAGGTGATTATTGAAAAAAACCCAAACAAGATTCCTTTTCTCCTAAACAACGATTCTTACGATGTCATTCTGCTTGATATGAATTTCAGCAAAGACACAACGAGCGGGAAAGAGGGATTTGAATGGTTGAAACAAATAAAAGAACGCGACCCCAATGCTGTAGTTATCATGATAACTGCCTTTGGCGATGTGGAGATGGCCGTGCGTGCATTGAAAGAAGGTGCAACGGATTTTATACTAAAACCATGGCAAAATGAAAAGTTGGTAGCCACTATCTCAACAGCTATCAAACTCAAAAAATCATATAACGAAGTTGATAAACTGCGCAAAGCCAAACAAATGCTCGAAGAGCAGATCAGTCAACCGTTCCGCGACATTATTGGTCAAAGTGCAGCGCTTAAAGAAGTTTTCGGTTTGATTGATAAAGTAGCCAAGACCGATGCAAACGTGTTGATCTTAGGCGAGAATGGAACCGGCAAAGAATTGGTGGCCAGAGCTATTCATCAAAAGTCCATGCGAAAAGATAATTCATTTGTAGCGGTGGATATGGGCGCAATTACCGAGACTCTTTTTGAAAGCGAACTATTCGGTCACAAGAAAGGCTCCTTTACCGATGCAAGAGAGGATAGACCCGGGCGCTTTGAATTGGCAAATGGCGGAACTTTGTTCCTTGATGAGATCGGTAACTTAAGTATGAGCCTTCAGAGCAAATTATTAAGTGTATTGCAGTCGCGCCAGGTTACCCGGGTAGGTTCTAACCAGGCTCTCGAAGTTGACATTCGCCTTATCTGTGCCACCAATATGCCATTACATCAAATGGTGAATGAGGGTAAATTCCGACAAGATTTATTGTACCGGATCAATACGGTAGAAATAACAATACCTCCGCTGAGCGATCGGGTAGATGATATTCCCATGCTGGCCACTCACTTTTTGAATCATTACTCTAAGAAATACCGGAAAGATGTTCTCAGTATTTCTCCCGAGGCAATGAACAAACTTAAAAAATATCCCTGGCCTGGTAACGTGCGCGAATTACAGCATGCTATTGAACGGGCGGTAATTATGGCCGACTCGCCAACACTGCAGGAAAGTGATTTCCTGTTTAGCAGAAAAGGGACGGATGAAATTGCAAACGACACCCTCAATCTCGATGAAGTTGAAAAGGCAGCTGTAGTAAAAGCCATCCAGTTACACAACGGAAACATCTCGAAGGCAGCCGAAGAACTCGGATTAACCCGGGCTTCTTTGTACAGAAGGATGGAAAAATATGGACTTTAATTGGCGATCACCCTTAGTAACCAGGTTAGGCATTCTGCTGGCTACCATGGTTGTATTTGCCTTTATAGTTACATCCAGCAACAGGAGTTATTTTTTATTGCTGGCCTTGTTGGGTGCTATCGGGTTTCAGGTAACTCAGCTTATGAAAGTTGTTGAGTCAAGTAACGATAACATTGCGTCTTTTCTGGATTCAATTCGGTTCGATGACCTCTCGCAAAGTTTCAAAACTGACAGTAATGATCCCAGCATCCAACGGTTGCACAAAGAACTAAACGAAGCCCTTTCCAAACTACGCATGTCGCGCAGAGAGAAAGATTCGGAATATCAATTCTTCAAAAACATTGTTCAGCATGTAGCGATTGGGTTGCTCACCTTCAAGCGGGATGGCTCTATTCAAATTATGAATAGTGCAGCAAAGCGGTTGCTGCGCATTAGCAAAGCAGACAGGATAGAAGACCTGAAAGAAGTAAGCGAATCACTAGTCGATACTTTTGTTAAACTAAAAACCGGTGGCCGGGAATTGCTGCGCCTTAAGTTTGGTGATGAAACCGTACAGTTATCCGTATTTGCAATCGAACTTACTTTACGCGATGAAGAGGTAAAGCTCATTTCGATGAGTAACATTCAGAGCGAATTGGAAGAAAAGGAAATGGAAGCCTGGCAAAACCTGGTGCGCGTACTCACTCATGAAATCATGAATTCAGTAACACCCATTTCTTCATTGGCCGGAATTGTGGAGGAAGATTTGAAAAAACGAATTGACATTGAAACAGAGGCGCCTCTCAAGCGAGAAGACCTGGAAGACATGTATCTTTCATTGCAGACCATCAGTAAGCGCAGTGCCGGCTTAATACGCTTTGTAAAAGAGTTTAGGAATCTTACCCATATTCCCAAACCCAAACTAGCTGAAGTCTCCGTGAAAGAATTGCTTGATGAACTCTCCATACTTCATAAAAAAGAACTTGCTGATCATGCAATTAATATAAGCGTTCAGGTAAACCCAGTAAATCTCTATATTCTGGCGGATAAAACTATGATTGAACAAGTCCTTATCAACCTGCTTAAAAATGCCATTCAGGCTTTTGACGAGCAAACTGATAAGCGAATTGAACTACAGGCCTATGCAAATGAAAAGGGCCGTGCTGTCATTTCGGTGAAAGATAACGGAGCCGGAATTGACTCAGAGGCTCTTGAAAAGATTTTTATACCCTTCTTTTCAACAAAGAAAACAGGTTCAGGAATAGGACTGAGTTTATCCAAGCAGATCATGCGCCAGCATGAAGGCAATATAACTGTTAAGTCAACTCTCGGGGAGGGTACGGAGTTTTTACTCCGGTTTTAAACTTATTGCCGTACAGGTAAAAAATCCCGAAAGATTCTTAGATTTGAAGAACAGTCTATCCTTATGCAGGACGTTCAAAAGAAAGTACATACCATCCTTATCGAAAAATTAGGTATCCCCGATTCTGAAATCACCCCGGACGCAAGTTTTGTAAAAGACCTGGGTATCGACTCCCTGGATTATGCGGAATTGGTTATGGAATTTGAACAAACCTTTGATATTAAAATCCCCGATGATGATGCTGAGAAAATGCAAACCATCGGTCAGGCTGTTAATTACATTCAGGGTAAAGTAACAAAATAACTTACCATAGGTAGTTCACGATTGTAATTCAAAGTAACTGCAAAACCGTTTCATTCGCTCTGCATCGTTAGATAGAAAAGGTATTCGCGCAGTTAGGTCGGCCAGTGGCGAGTAATACCAACCATTCAGGCTTTCGTTCCAAAACACCACATACTTCTCGAGCGAAACCAGTAATACATCCATCTCGTAAATCTCCTCCCCTTCCTTATCATGCAGGCCAGTAAATTGAAGTAGAACATGGTCCTTCTTCACTAATTCCCCTTTGTTGCACTCAATGCTATTGAGCCTCATCAGTAGGCGACTATCCAGATCCCAGGCTTTAAATTTTATTTTTCGCTTCTTAAATTCCATGGCCAGGAAACTTATCTTTACAAGTGTCCAAATCTATGGAAAATAAGAAGTTATTATTCATAATTAATAAATACTCAGGATCAAGCTATCAAGCAGGTGTTGAGGGAAGAATTCTTATGCAGTGCGCTAAACTGGGGCTGGAATGTACCATTGAATTTACCCGAGGGCGGGGTCATGCTACTGAATTAGCCGGACAGGCTGCACAATCAAATATATATGATGTTGTTTTTGCTGTAGGGGGTGATGGTACGGTGAATGAAGTAGCCCAAGGAGTGTTACATACAACACAAATAATGGGTATTATACCCAAGGGCTCTGGCAACGGCCTCGCACGGCATCTGGGTATTCCAGTCAATTTCAAACAAGCCTTGCAATACATAGGCTCCACAACCATTATTGATATGGATTCATTCATAATGAATGATCAACTTTCTGTCAACGTATCAGGCATTGGATTTGATGGACACGTTGCCGGACTCTTTGGTAAAAATGGGAAACGGGGTTTAGTCGGATATACTAAATTGGTATTGAAAGAGTTTTTTAATTATTCCGAGTTTACTACTGACCTTCAGATTGACAGTCAAAGTTTTAGGCAAGAAGCGTTTGTAATTGCGATTGCCAATTCCTCACAGTTTGGGAACAATGCACGCATTGCCCCTCACGCTTCAGTATGCGATGGGTTATTGGATATAAGCCTCATCCGCAAACCACCTATTTCGCAAACTGCAGGGTTTATTACAAAAATGTTTTCTGGAAGGCTCCATCACTCAGCCTATGCAGAAATTAAAAAAGGCAAAAAAGTAATGCTGTCGTTCCCCGAACCTGTGAACTATCATGTCGATGGCGAGGGCAAAAATGCTATTAGCAAATTTAAGATTGAAATACTGCCAGCCTCTATCCACATGTTGGTACCAACTGCTTCGCTTAACAAAGTTTAATAAACATCCCGTAAAGTATTAGCCATCTATCCTCCACATTCGTTTAAAATAAAATGCCGACTTAAAGAACTTAACCCCTCGAACATGAAAAAACTAATTACTATTCTCACTCTCACAATCATCACAATCTGTGGCTGGGCACAAGGATTAACAACACCACCCAGTGGAGATAATCAGAAATCAAAAGTCACTCAATTTATTGGACCTGTAGAGGTTTCTATCGCTTATAGCAGTCCGGATGTTCATGGGCCCAATGGAGAAGATCGCACCGGAAAAATCTGGGGCGAGGTGGCTCATTTCGGATTTATTGACCAGGGTTTTGGTCCCTCCAAGGCTGCACCCTGGCGGGCAGGAGCCAATGAAAATACAATCTTCACAATTTCACATGACGTAAAAATCGAAGGCAAAGAGTTAAAGGCTGGCACCTATGGATTGTTCCTGGCTGTAGTAAAAGAAGGGCCTTACACCTGGATCTTCTCAAAGAATCATTCCAGTTGGGGAAGTTATTTTTACGATCCCAAAGAAGATGCATTGCGCGTTGATGTTATGCCGTTGGACGCGCCCCATAAAGAATGGCTAACCTTTGGCTTTGAAGACAGGCTTCCTTCTTCGGCAAACGCTTATTTAAGATGGGAGAAAAAAAGAATCCCTTTCAAAATTGAAGTGCCTAACATTAATGAAGTTTATATTTCAAAAATGCGTGATGAACTTCGAAGTGCTACAGGATTTAAACAAGAAAATTGGATCACTGCCGCGCAGTTCTGTGCCCAAAACAAAATCAACCTTGAAGAAGCCCTGACCTGGGTTGATATGTCGGTCAGCAATCCATTTATTGGTGTGGAGAACTTTACCACATATCAAACCCGGGCAATGATCTTACAAGCACTTGGCCGCGAAGCCGATGCCGATGCAGCAATGGACAAGGCCATTAAAGATCCCTCAGCAACGGTGCAAACTATTCACCAGTATGGCCGATCACTTCTTAACAAAGGGCAAAAGGAAAAAGCGCTGGAGATTTTTAAATACAATGCAAAAACACATCCGGAACAAAAATTCACACCAAATGTTGGTCTCGCCAGAGGGTATACAGCAGTGGGTGATAAGAAGAACGCAATAAAATTCTGGGAATTAGCAATAAAAAATATTCCTGCAGATCAGAAACAGTTTCAACCTCAATATGAAGCTGAATTGAAGAAACTGAAAGAAGGCAAATGATATCTGATGAAATGATAGAAGATGTTATCAAACATCTTCTATCATAACTCATCTTATTTCATTTATACATTAACTGTCCTAATGTTTTGAGGCCACTCTCAACCGTATCACTCCAGGGTAGGCCATAACTCAATCGAAAATAATTATGAAACTGTCCTTGGGAAGAAAATATCTGACCGGGGGCAATGCCGATCTGATGTTTAAGTGCACGTTTATGCAGTTTGTATCCATCGCCATGCTGCATCTCAACCCATAGAACAAATCCACCTTCGGGTCGGGTAATTCGTGTCTCTTGTGGAAAAAATTCTGTAATGGCCTGAAGGTAACGCAAACATTGAGTGTGCAAAGCCTTGCGCAAATGCCTGAGATGAAGTTCGTAGCGGCCGTTCTGTAAAAAATGGGCAATGGCTGCCTGTGCCAATGTATTGGTGGAGATATTATTCATTCGCTTCAATCGAATGACTTCATTTTTAAATCGACCGGGTGACGTCCAGCCAATACGATAGCCGGGTGCCAGTGATTTTGAAAATGATCCGCAATGCAACACCAGTCCTTTCTTATCATAAGTCTTACAGGTTTTAGGGCGACTCTTTCCAAAATACATTTCACCATAGATATCATCTTCAATCAATGGAATTTCTTTTCGTGCCAACATATCAACCAATTCCTTCTTCTTATCATCAGGCACACAACTTCCAATAGGATTATTAAAGTTGCAAACAAACAAACAGGCTTTGATGTTAAAGCGAGGGATTGCCTGATTCAAATAATTTATATCCACACCGGTAACCGGATCCGTAGGCACTTCCACTACTTTTAAACCAAGACTTTGCATCACTCGAAAGATTCCATAAAACGTTGGGCTTTCTGTTGCCACAGCATCCCCCGGTTTAGTTACTGCACGCAAGCAAAACGAAAGCGCCTCCATACATCCTGCCGTAACAACCACATCGTCTTCGCTCAAAGATCCTCCCCAGTTAAAAGAAAGTCTGGCGATTTGTTTGCGCAATAATTCATTTCCCTGAATATGTTCATAGTTAAGACAATGATCAGGAGAATTTCTGAGAGAATGCATTACCGACTTATTCAATTTCGCAGAGGGCAGCAGGGATGGATGCGGTGCACTTAATGAAAAGGATGTAAGCTTTGGTGAACGTAAATCATGATATACGCTGGAAATCATTTCGTCTATACTCACGGGGAGTGCTTCATCTGCGGGTTCGCAGCATGTGGGCATCTCAAAGGTATGCTGTGGCGAAAATTTTACATAATACCCTGATTGCGGACGCGCTTCTATCAATCCCTTACTCTCTAAAAAATAATATGCCTGAAATGCAGTGCTCACACTGATCCCTTGCTCCTTACTTAGCGCTCGCACCGAAAGTAATTTATCACCCACCTTCAGAGCCCTCTTTTCAATAAGTGACTCGATTCGATCGGCCACTTCAATGTATTTGTGATCGACTCCGGCAAGTGTTTCCATAACTTAAACTGATATGGTCAAAATTAATAAAACTGAAACTGTTTTTTATCCGTTAAATCAGGAAAATTTGTATCATGAATTCAAGCTCTACAAAAACTCCATTGATAGCTTACCTGGCTTTGGCCGCGGTTTGCGTAATCTGGGGTACTACCTACCTTGTTTTACGCATTGGCGTAACCCAATTTCCTCCGTTTCTCTTCTCATTGCTACGTTTTATGTGTGCGGGTCCTATTTTATTAATACTCGTGCTAACGATAGGAAAACAGAAGTGGCCAGACCGAAAAACATTGTTCAACCAGGCGGTGAGTGGAGTTTTTATGATCACGCTCGGCATCAGTATGGTAGGTTGGGCAGAAGTGTATATCTCAAGCGGAGTAGCCGCCATCATCTGTTCAATGATGCCAATCTGGACAATTCTGATCAATGTAACGGTAACCAAAGATGAAAAACCAAACTGGCTTATCATCCTCGGGTTAGCCACAGGGCTAAGCGGAGTCTTGCTTATTTTTGGTGAGCACCTTTCGGAATTTTCAAATAGAAACTACCAGGTCGGTATTGCAATCACGTTTATTGCCAATCTCTGCTGGGCTATAGGTAGTATCTGGATTAAAAAGAAAAATCAGAATACAAATCCATTTCTGGGAGCCGGCCTTCAAATGACATTTGGCGCCATCGCCCTTATTCCATTGAGCCTTGTACTGGATGACTATTCATCCATACAGTGGTCGACAGAGGTTATTTACTCATTAATTTATATGATTCTAATAGGTTCCGTAGGGGCTTATGCTTGCTATTCGTACGCAATCAAAAAACTTCCGATGACCCTGGTTTCATTATATGCTTACATCAATCCCATTGTTGCGGTAGTGTTGGGGTGGTTGGTATTGAATGAAAAATTGAATGGTAGTATTGTATTGGCCATACTAATTACGATTGCAGGAATCTACATCGTAAACCGTGGCTATCGGCTGAAAAACTCCACCCGAACTAAGGTCACTCTATTATCACTCCTTCGTAACTTCAAGTTTTCGCGCTTATGAACAAACTTACAATTATTGGCTATTCACCATTGTACCAACCCTATTTCGAACGATTTAATAGAGATTGGATTGAAATACTTTTGGATGGAGCCGATTGATTTTGATGTACTGAGCAAACCTGAGGAACATATTCTTGGTAAAGGGGGCTACATTTTCATGGCTCAATATAATGATGAAATTGCCGGAACTGTGGCCTTGAAGTTTGTCGATACAGGTGTTTATGAGTTAACCAAGATGGCTGTTGATGAGAAATTCCAAGGTTTAAAAATTGGAAAGAAGTTGGCTGAAGTAGCCATTGAAAAAGCAAAAGAAATGAAAGCAACCAAGATCATACTTTATTCAAACACTAAACTAACATCGGCTATTGCGCTTTATCGAAAACTAGGTTTTAAAGAAATACCTGTTGACGGAACTTACAAACGAAGTAATATCAAAATGGAATTGACCTTTACGTAATTAAATAAACTATTAAATCAAATTCTCAATGATTACAGAAGTCCTGAATAAAATCATCCAACGTGATCTTCAAAAGCTAAAATCAGAAATTGAATCCTACAAGGATGAATCCAATCTCTGGCAAATTGAAAAAAACATCAGCAATTCGGCTGGCAATCTTTGCCTTCACCTGGTGGGCAACCTTAACACATACATTGGTGCTACGTTGGGGCAAACCGGCTATGTCAGAGATCGTGATGCGGAATTTTTATTGAAGAATATCCCCAGAAAAGAGTTGATTCAAAAAATTGAAGACACAATTTCCGTTGTCAGTAAAGTCTTACCAACCCTGGATGATGATACTATTCAGAAAGAATATCCCCTATTGGTGCTCAAGGAAAAAACATCGACTGAATATTTTCTGATCCACCTGACAACGCACCTCGGCTATCACCTGGGGCAGGTTAATTATCATCGGAGATTACTTGACTAATCTACTTACACGAAAAACCTTTCATTGACTGTCTATTAAAAAGAAATATTTCTACCTTCCGCCAAAATCAAAACCAATGACCACCGCACCTACTATACCAGTCGAGCGCATTCCTAAATCCCGTATTTCTTCCGTTGATTTTAATAACCTTGGCTTTGGAAATCATATTTCTGACCACATGCTGGTTGCTGATTATGCAAACGGACAATGGAATCAACCTAAAATTATGCCGTTCGGGGAATTGGCTATGACGCCCGCCATCCTGGCGCTTCATTATGGTCAATCAATTTTTGAGGGCATGAAAGCGTTCAAAAACAAGAAAGGGGAGATTGTAATTTTTCGGATCCATCGTCATCATCAGCGAATGCTTCGTTCACTTGATCGTATGTGTATGCCTGCGATAAGCGAGGAAATGTTTATTGAAAGTTTAAGTGCCCTTGTTGCTACCGATGCTAATTGGATTCCTGATTCAGAAGGATCTGCCCTATACCTGAGACCCGTAGTGTTTGCAACTGAGTCCCGGTTGGGAGTTAAGATCTCGGACGAATACAAGTTTGTTGTTCTCACTAGTCCTGTTGGGCCATACTTCGCCAAACCGGTGCGGGTAAAAGTAGAAGAAACTTATGTACGCGCAGCCGAAGGCGGAACTGGTTTTGCCAAGTGTGCAGGAAATTATGGTGGCGCTTTCTACCCCACTCAACAAGCCAAGTTGGAAGGTTTCGATCAGGTACTGTGGACGGATGCTCATGATCATAAGTATATCGATGAGTCAGGTGCAATGAATGTTATGTTTGTTCTCAATGGCAAACTGGTAACCCCCAAACTTTCGACCTCTATTTTAGATGGTGTTACGAGAAACTCTATTTTAACATTGGCCGATGATATGGGTATGCCAAAGGAAGAAAGAAAAGTAAGCGTGGCCGAAATCAAAGAAGGATTTGAGAAAGGTACACTGACCGAAGCATTTGGTGTGGGTACCGCAGCTGTTGTTTCAACCATTGCCATCATCAACATTGGTGGTAAAGATTATTCACTACCTCCTGACAGCAGTTACAGCTTTCAGCAACGTGTAAAGAAAAAATTGAGTGATCTCAGAATGGGACTTGAACCCGATACACACAACTGGAATTACAGAGTTCCGTTGAAGTGATTGTAAAATCATACTATCCATGCGGGCAGCTTTTTTTACCAATCGCGAACAACTCCTTCAACTAAGGGAAATCAAAAAACCGAGACCTGTAAAAGACCAGGTGCTTGTGCGTTTACACAATGCGGCACTCAATCATCGTGACCTTTGGATTCATAAAGAACAAAATGCTCCGGTACAAGAAGGAGTTATCCTTGGTTCCGATGGGAGCGGTGTTATAGAAGAGGTTGGCGAAGATGCCGATCCACTTTTGATCGGAATGGAAGTTGTGATCAACCCAAGTTTAAATTGGGGCGACAATCCCATAGTGCAGAGCGATTCATTCAAAATTCTAGGACTGCCGGATGCTGGTACATTTAGTGACTATATCCTGATCTCAAAAAAGCAGATCTTCGAAAAGCCAGAGCATCTTACAATGCTTGAATCAGCAGCTGTTCCCCTTTCGGGACTCACAGCCTATCGCGCTTTATTTTCAAAAGCGCGATTGCGGGCAAAAGAAAAAGTTTTGATTACGGGCATTGGTGGTGGCGCAGCTCTATGGGCGTTTCAATTTGCCGTTGCCTACCAGGCGCGGGTATATGTTACCTCAGGTTCCGAAGAAAAAATAAAGAGGGCTAGAGAGATGGGAGCTATTAATGGTTTCAATTACAAAGATCCTGAATGGACACAGAAAGCGTTTAAGGAATCAGGAGGATTTGATATTGTGATTGACAGTGCAGGAGGTCCGCAGTTTTCACAGCTACCAGAAATTATGTCTCCCGGTGGAAGGATTGCTATTTTTGGACGTACCGCAGGAAATATTCCGGACCTATCGACCCGTACACTTTATTGGAAACAGATTTCCATTCATGGCACTACCATGGGCACACGCGATGAATTTATGTCTATGCTTGATCTGCTGGAAAGCAGAAACATAAAACCAATCATTGATAAAGTATATCCTCTTGAGCAAATCAATCAAGCCATGCAACGGATGGAAAGTGGTGACCATTTTGGAAAAATTGTCATACAAATCAAATAATCAACTATGAGTTCATTCCCGATTACAGAGAAAACAGAAATTACACGTCTAGCCAAGCGCGGTGTGTATGACAAAGAAACTATCTACTCTATTCTGGATGAAGCCCTGGTTTGTACAGTTGCCTATTCAAAAGACAATCAACCATTTCAGATACCTACTGGCTTCTGCCGGATCGGAGATAAACTCTACATCCATGGGTCAGTTGGCAGTTTTTATATGCGCGAACTTCAAACAAAGAAACTTCCCGTATGTATCAGCGCAACTCTTATTGACGGAATGGTTCTGGCCAGGTCGGCTTTTCATCACTCAGTAAATTATCGGTCGGTTATCATCTTTGGTGAGCCCGAATCAGTAACCGATAAGAACGAACTCTACAAAGTGCTGGAAGTTTTTACCGAAAAAATGTGCCCGGGCCGGTGGGTTGATGTGCGCAAACCGAATGATGGCGAATGGAAAGCTACCATGGTACTTTCGTTTGAAATCAAGGAGGCTTCAGCCAAAATAAGAGTTGGCCCCCCTAAAGACGATGAAGAAGATTATGACCTGAACGTTTGGGCCGGAGTACAACCTATTCAATTGGTCCGCAAACCGGTTATTCCAGATCCAGCGCTTAAGACTGGGGTGGCACTGCCATCCTACCTATCCTAGGTTGGTTCTTTACGTGGAAATTTGGTCGAAAATTGGTATCTTCGCGGCTTCTGAACTAAATCATTCGTTCATTAGTTTAATTAGGTGGCCAAAAGGCCTAAGAAACGCTAAAACACAATAAAATCATGGGAAGACCTCCTGTACTACCAAAAAAGAAAAAAGACGGATTCTGGCTTGAAGTTCGCAATAAAGGCGCCAGGTCAGGTACTATTCTAATTCGCGACAGCCAGCAGGCTATGATGCAGGCTGCCAAACAGTATGAAATGACCAAAGATGTCATCATTCTGGGCGAACATAAAAACGGTAAAAAAGTAGACGACAAAGCAAAAGCCAAAAAAGCTAAAGAAGCCTAGTCCTCAATTTTCATCAAAGAGTTACTCTCTCAGTTTCGTAAAGAACTTATTGAGTAACTCTTTGCTTTCCATCTCTCCCACTCCTTTTTTAACCACCGTTCTGGGGTGTAATAATGGAGTCCGCACCAACGAATACCCCCGCTGCACATCACTGGCACCATAAACTAACTGTTGTAGTTGAACCCAGTGCAAAGCTCCGGCACACATGACACATGGCTCCAGGCTTACATAAAGTGTGCATTCATTCAAATATTTAGATCCCAGAAAATTGGAAGCAGATGTAATTGCAAGCATTTCAGCATGAGCCGTTGAATCGGTTAATTGTTCGGTTTGATTGTGAGCCCGGCCAATAATTTTATTCTGACAAACCACAACTGCGCCTACGGGTACTTCTCCCAACTCGAAAGCTTTTTTTGCCTCCTTGAGCGCTTCCTTCATAAAATAGTCGTCAGTGTACAAATCCATGAATTACCTTCTGTCAGCGTATGTAGAAATTTATTTTATCCGGATAGTCTTCATCATAGACCGCACATTGGTTTGCCAGTCTTCCCTGGAAGCTTTGGGGCTGTTGAATGTAAAAACAAGTGTCCGCTCGGGTTCTACCAAATACTGGATATACGTATAGCGGAAAACCGGTTGTTGTTCCCCTAACGTCATCTTGTTACCGTTTACACGGGATTCAAACTCAAAAAAAATCAACTTCTTTTTATGCACTTCGTGGATTCCTTCGTCAATCATGTCAACCCGATCGTAGAAACTATGAATGCTAGCCTTAAAGAATTTCTGAGCCATCTCCAGATTGGCATCCGGCCATTGAGTAGCTGAAATATTTACACTAAAGTCCAGAGTACGGTTAAGGTCGGTATAGGCCGCCAGCGGTGCCCTAACAGAGGGATATCGTTGGATAATGTCATCCGTGCTCATAGGCGAAAGTTCAGGTGGCAGGGATATCGTGATGCCCTCGGCAACTTTCGTTTTTATCAATTTCGATGGGGTAAACCCAAACAGACTAACAATCGACAAGAATAAAATAACTTTCTTCATAGTTGTTCCAGAACGAAAATGACCTGATACGCAGGTATAACGTGCAACCTTTATTAATTTGCGGCCTGCAAATTTAAGGATTTTACTATGCTAAGAACTCATACCTGCGGTGAACTACGATTAAGTGATGTTAATAAACAGGTAACCCTGACTGGCTGGGTACAACGAACCCGTGATAAGGGAAGTTTGCTTTGGATTGACCTTCGCGATCGTTACGGAATAACTCAATTATTTTTGGAAGAAGGTAAAACCGATGCCAGCCTGCTACAAACCGCCCGCCAAACCGGGCGTGAATATGTTTTGAAAGTTCAAGGCACTGTGGTAGAACGGATGTCTAAAAATGACAAAATGCCTACCGGTGATATTGAGATCAAAGTTTCTTCCATTGAGGTCCTGAATCCTTCCAAGGTGCCACCCTTTACTATCGAAGATAATACAGATGGTGGCGATGATCTCCGGATGAAATATCGCTACCTGGATTTGCGCAGAAACCCGGTACGTGAGAATTTACAATTACGTCATAAGATGGCGCAACAAACCCGTATATACCTGGATAGTTTGAACTTTATTGAAGTGGAAACTCCGGTGCTGATTAAATCAACTCCCGAAGGAGCGCGTGATTTTGTTGTTCCCTCTCGTATGAATCCGGGTGAGTTTTACGCATTGCCACAATCACCACAAACCTTTAAACAGCTGTTGATGGTTTCTGGCTTTGATCGTTATTACCAGATTGTGAAATGTTTCCGCGATGAAGACTTGCGTGCCGATCGCCAGCCTGAGTTTACTCAAATCGATTGCGAAATGGCTTTCATCACACAAGAAGATATTTTAAACACGTTTGAAGGGTTGGTCAGACATTTGTTTAAAAATGTAAAAGGTATTGATATGCCTTCCGTACCGCATATGAGTTATGCTGATGCCATGAAATATTATGGCTCCGATAAGCCCGACACCCGTTTCGA
>DAOOCD010000002.1:38959-58435 GCA_035408225.1 Cyclobacteriaceae bacterium
TCCGGAGAAAAAACTAAAACACAAAAGGCGCTGAATGAACTTCGTTTGCGCATGGGTGATTTATTAGGGCTTCGCGACAAAAATAAATTTGCAGCTTTATGGGTAATTGATTTTCCCTTGCTGGAATGGAATGAAGAGACCAACCGCTGGCATGCCATGCACCATCCGTTTACATCACCTAAAAGAGAAGATCTGCATTTACTCGACAGCAATCCGGGAAATGTGCGCGCCAATGCTTACGATATGGTAATCAATGGAACCGAAGTGGGCGGTGGTTCAATTCGGATTCATGACCGACCTACTCAACAGCTAATGTTTACGAAGCTTGGCTTTAGCGAAGAAGAAGCGAAAAAGCAGTTTGGCTTCCTGATGGATGCTTTTGAATTTGGCGCTCCACCCCACGGTGGAATCGCTTTCGGTTTTGATCGTTTGTGTTCTCTCTTTGGCGGTGCTGATTCTATCCGCGACTTTATTGCGTTCCCGAAAAACAACTCAGGCCGGGATATGATGATTGACACTCCCTCAATAATTTCACAAGAGCAACTTAAAGAATTGAATATTTCCGTTAATGACATTAAAAAATAGCAGGCAAGCCAGTTTAAAAGATTATCAAATGAAAAACCTGATCGTAATTTTACTGGCAACCATATTATTAATGGCATGCAATGGAAAAGATTATTTCAATCAAGGTAAAGCTGCCTTTGATAAAAAGGATTATAAAAATGCAATTGCCTATTTCGACTCGGCATTAGTAGAAAATCCCAATGACGCATCTGCATTAGCTACCCGTGGCAGCGCCCGCTATAATCTTGACAATTATGAAGGTGCGATGGCAGATTATACCAAGTCTATTGAATATTGGCCAAAAAATTCAGATAATGAGGTTGAACTGGCAGCTATCTATTCAGATCTGGCTGACTGCTATTTTAATCTTAAGCTTTATGATGCCGCCATTGAAAATTATACAGTAGCAATTACCAAAAATAACAATCTGGCAATAGCCTATTCCGGAAGGGGTGATGCTTACATTATAAAAGATAAACCAACATTGGCTCAACCCGATTTTGAAAAGGCTATTTCAATTGATGCGTCCCTCGCGAACGCACATTATGGTTTAGGCAATGTAAAGTATGATCTGAAAGATTTTGCAGCGGCCATCCCACACTATAACCAGGCAATCAATCTTGACCCTACCGTTATCAAATTCTATATGGATCGGGGTGATTCCTATTATATGACGGAAGACTATCCCAAAGCAATTGATGACTTTACGAAGGCCATTGAACTTGATTCTTCCTATGCAAAAGCGTATGTCTTCAGAGGGGATGCCAAAGACTATCTGGACCGATCACAAGAAGCCATTGAAGATTATAATAAAGCGTTAGAACTGAATCCCAACTATGACCTTGCCTATTTTGGTCGTGGAGCTGCCCGAAAAAGTCTTAATGATAAAAAAGGTGCGTGCGAAGACTTTAAAAAAGCACTGGAGCTGGGCTACGAAGAAGCAGAGTCTTACGTAAAAGAATGTAAGTGATTGATTCTCTTAACTAGCAATCTATCTCCAGTCTCCCAGCAAAACGGCAGCCCCCCAATAAAAGGGATGAGAATATTTTGGATTGTTAGATAAACTGACTTGAGCTTGCCGCAACGCATCCACTGCATCCATGGTTTTTAAGTTCTTGTAGAAATAACCCATTAATAACGAGGTGGCTTCATCATCTACTTTCCAAAGTGTTGCCACTACTGACTTAACACCATTTTGCAAAAAACCACTGGCCGGACTCACTGGTGAACTTTCATCTGAGCCTTTGGAGACTGCTGTTTGACAGGCCGATAGCACCACAATATTCAAATGACTCATCACATCCATTCCCCACAATTCCTCCAAGGTGAGCAAGCCATCCTCATGCTTGGAAGGGTTGCTGGCCATGGTAAGAAATGATTTACCAAAATCTTCATAGTCTAAATTACCATGTGTGGCAAAGTGCATTACGTTATATTCCTCTCCGGCATACTTCGCTTTGTCCTCGGTGGCATCATCTTGTAAAAAAATGGATGCACTTGGGAAAAGTCGCTTTAGTTCTACTACCTCTCTTTCTGTTGAAGGAAGAGATTTATCAGGATTTCCGAATGCGAGAATGTTAAACTCGCGTTTTTCTGTTTCAATAGAACGAAGTAGCATGTCCGTTGAATTCGCATAAAAAACCGAATATTGATTAATCAGTAAACTAAACTTTCCACTTTTCAACGTCTTTCCAAGTAACTGAAACGGAATGTAACTCAGAACTCCGTTAGGTATAATGCAAAGCCGTTTCTTACCAACAATCTCAGAACTGGCAGAAGAAATTAAATAATGGTACAACTCCTCGAAAGGCTTTAGTGTAGGATCAGGTTGATTTAACTCAGATACTAACTCCTGACGCTCAGCCTCCTCCGTTTTTAAATCAATTCTATCAAAAGTACCTTGACTGGATCTGACAAGATTCAAGACTGCATTTACATTACGAATGATTTGTGCGCGGGGTATGTTTACCACTTTTGCAATGACTGTATCAGAGGTAGCGATAAAAATATAAAGCTGTGTTTCTCCCGGCAGATAAGAAAGCAACGCCATGTCTGAAGGAATCTGCTTTTTCTTTCCCTTTAACTGAGCCGGCTGAATGCTATTATTAAAATATTTGGAAAGTTCCGGCCGCACATTGACTTGTTGATTTACAAATTTCAAATAGTCGCCTTCAGCAATTGTTTTAGTTCCTTCGAGATTTTTTAACTTCTCCAGATTTTGTTTGTCCGTGGGCAAAGCCTTTTCATTTGAGATCTGTTGCTCAATACCATCAAGTTTTGCTTTCATGTTTCGTTCCTGAACGATGACTTTGTTTTTGTCAGCATTCTCAAACTTCATATCCAACCCTTTAAACTTGGCTTTCAGGTTATCTTCATTGTTTTTTTGTATATACCCTAAGGCCACATCCGTTTCACCTAACTGGAGCAAAACATCGACCAACGCCTCATACACTTTCAGAATATTTTTATCAGATGAGAAAAGTTTTTGAGCCTCCTCCCCACCAGAAACTTTGTTCCGTATTTTCTCAATAACCTCTACTGATTCCGTCAAATACTGTTTGCTTTGAGGTAGCTGCTTATTTTCTTTATACAAAATTCCCAGCCAATACAAGCTTTCCCACAACGTATTATACTTACCCATGTCGCGTGAAAATTTCATACATTCCTCAAGCAAAGGTTTTGCTTTTGTATAGTCCTTACGCTGAACCTCTAATTGCCCCAACAGACCCAGGCTAGAGAGATAGGATAACTTTAATGATTTTTCCTTCGAAACCTTAATTCCTTCATTAAGATATTTGGCTGCTTCATCAAACTTCTTCTCTTCAATTTTTAATCTCCCTACAATACTAAGTGCTTCCATCCTGGGTCGGATAGCCCCGACTTTGTCAAACGTGTTTAATGATTCATTAAGCCATTTTTCAGATTGAATGAAATCATTTAAATAGAAATAAGATTCACCGATAGAGGCCTGTAGAATTCCTACATTTTCATTATAGTCACCCGCTTTCTTCATGATCGCTAATGACTTCTCATAATACTCCAAACCCTTTTTATAATCTCCCTGCACTGTGTAAACGGCACCAATATTAGCGAGAGGCGCAAGCCGATTATACTCAGCCTTCAATTTAACATACAAACTATCTGACATCTTTTGATAATGCAGAGATTGTTCATTCTCGCTTAATTGCTTATAAATGTTTCCAATGTCTATATACACTCCAGCAAGGCCCCACTCATTCTCTATATTCTTATAAAGTTCGAGGCTTTGTTCATCAAGGTCCAACGCTTTTTGAAATTCGCCCATCTCGGCCATAATGTTACCCCTTACTCCAAGTAAATAAGCTTTCAGAGTCACATCATTTAAAGTATCTGAAATTACCTGAGCCCGATCCAGTAATTGGATCGCCTTAGTATTGTCTCCGTATACATAAGTAGCATCATTACCCATTTCAACGAGGGTATAAGCTATATTCTTTGGCTCGTTGATTTTTGTATATAGTCCAAGCGCCTTGTTAATGTATTCTTCAGCAGCTTTAAAATTACCCTGTGCTCTGTTCAAGCCCTTCATGCGCATGTAACAAAATGCAAGAATGTTATCATCTTTTAATTCGGTGCCCAATCGAATGGCCTCCTGATAATAGCTATTTGCTTTCTTATAATCATTATCAGCAGCCTGTGATAATAAGCCGAGATTGGCAAGCGTGTATGCCTGATTATACTTATCCTTCATCTTGCGCTGTAAAACCAACGTTTCAGAATACAGCTTTTCAGCTTTTCCATATTCATTCTTATTCTGGTAGGCACCGGCCAGATCATACATTGATAGCACCCAATTGACAGAATCCTTTTGAGCCCTTCGAATCGCGATTGCCTGACTATAAGAATTAAACGAGTTGTTGTAATCCTTTGCCTTCAGGTAACTTGCAGCAAGATCATTATACGCTGAAGAAAGTGCTGTTGAGTCATTGATCCGATGTAGTGCCAGTACCTGATTTTTCAAGGCTTCAGTACTCGCAATAGGATTACCGGATTCTACATATAATGTTGCAAGCTTGGACCACGATTTAGCCACCTGTTCAAAATTTTTACATTTCATTGCCAGTTCAATAGCGGCACGATGCGATTCAATGGCTTTATCATAATTAAGATCGCTCCAATAGGTTTGGCCAATATTAGAAAGCATAGTGGATGCGTTAACGGAATCCTCCATCTCCATGTAAAGCCCGTAAGCAATCTGGTAGTTCTCTATGGCCTCCCTATAATTCCTTTGATTTTGTCCTTTGTTGTAGGCATAATCCCAGATAGTTTCTGCAATATCTTTTTTACTTTCAGCCTTCTTGTAAAATGCTATAGACTGTTTATACGCCTGACTCGCTTCCTCATATTCCTCCATTTCTTTGTAAGCAATGGCAATACTTTCCAACAGATATCCCGATTTATTAAAATCATTTAGTTGATTATAGATCTTAAGGGATTCATAGAATGCCGCTAACTGCTTTAGCCTGTTCTCAAAATGCTGGTAGGTTAAGCCTATACGCTCATAGGTATCAGCTCTTTTTGACAACAAATTAGGACGTGTGCTTAGGCCGAGAGCTTTTTGATGAAACTTGTATGCATTCACAGAATCTTCGAGATCACGATACTGATAGGCAATATTATTTAATACGGTTATCTGGTTTACGGTATCTTTTAAATCAATATATATTTTCTCGGCCTGCTGATAAAGCTCAATCCCCTTTTTAGGTGCATTTAAATAATCAATACTGTACAATAGGGCAATATCCCAGAGCACATCGGCCTTTATTGAAAGATCATCTGTATTCACTAGCTTTATTCGCTCCTGTAATTTGGATAAAGCCAACGAATACTTTTTGCTATCGCGATATGCCAACGCCAGGTTCTTTTTAGTTTGTAAGAGCTTTTCACTATTTTGAAGTTGGCTATAAATTTTTTCTGACTCGGAATAACTCGCAATAGCTTGCGAATACTCTTTACTTTCATAACCAAGAAGACCCTGATAATCGAGCGCATAAGCAAGTTTTTCCTGATTGCCCCAAGTACGGGCGAGCGCAATTCCGTCAGCAATTGCTTGCCAGGCTTTGGGTAACATTTTCAATTTTTCATAATTGATTGCCTGGTTGCGCTTCATTTCAATACAACTTGCCGAATCAGGCAATGCCAGATAGATTTGGTAGGCCTGCTCATAATTTTCAATACCAGTCTGATACAACTGAAATCCTTCGGCATTTACATAGCCCAGATTCCAATAGGTATCGGCCTCCTGGCTTTTGTTTTTACTTATGATTGCAATTTCCAGGGCCTGATTATAATATTCCTTCGATGTTTTATAATCTAACAACTCTTTAGTAAGGTTCGCCATTGCATCCAGCGAAGTATACAAATCAGATTGATAACCCGCATTGGATGGTTCGTCTTTCAGAAGTTGCTTGCGAATAAAGATCGCCTTTTTGTAATGCTCAATAGCCTCCGTACTTCTGTCCAATTTTTCATAAGCCCGTCCTAAATAATGTTGTGCATAACCGTCTCCATAAATATTATCAGCATCCTTAAACTTTTGAGAGGAGACCTTATACCAATAAATGCCTGAATCGTATTGATTCTGATAATCAAAAACCAAGGCCATTTCATAAGAATATAATCCCTCGTCATAAGGATCTTTCAGTTTAGAGGTCAAATAAATGCAAGCATCAAAGATTGCCTTTGATTCCTCATAGCTCCCTTTCTCTCTTAACTCCTTGGCTTCTTTTGCCCACTCATTCAGGAATGATTTATCAATTCTACGTTTATAGTATTCGTATCGCGAATCCCTCAACCCTGAGTCAACATTAACAAATAGATTCCTTAGTTCAGTGGATGTGGCCTGATCCCCCTCGAGGGTATATTCAGAAAATCCTTTTATAAGAGGTATTGTTTGCCCTAAGGTCTGTGTGTACGACAGAGTTATATGATAGAGGTAATTCCAGACATCAGTTGTATCCGTTGCCGCAAGTACTTCATGAAGGAACTTGCCCTTGTTGGGTCCTTCCTTTACTTTCTCGAGATTTCCGGAAGCTTTTAATTTCCTTCCCGATTCGTTGATAGCCATTTGCATGGCTACAAATTTCTCAGTGCGCAACGGATGTCCATCCGACTGCAAAATCTCCTCAAAGGTGTAATAGGGCCTGCCAGAGTCATCTACAAGCAGGATGTTATAAGACATGAGATAAAAAAATGAACTATGAAATCCAGACTTGATGGGTATTTTCACGAATAGAATATCACCTTCATAGAGGGGTTCTTCAACTTCAATTAATCCACTGGCACGCTTAAGGGCTACTTCCTGCAATACAATAGTATTAAGGTAATGACCTTCCTCTTTCCGTTCCCGCTGAAGAATGGTCCATACTTCACCCTGGTCGCCCTTTTTTAATCCGATCTCAGATCCTCGATCAATAGTAACTAATACCTGATTGCCGGTTTTTTTTGTAACAGATGATATTTTAAGACCAAACCAGAACTCCTCAGATTGAGCAAGAGAACTATATCCCGTACAGCAAACTAATGCAAACAGTAAGATTCTAAGTTTCATAGGGTGCTTAGACAAATGCACCCAAAATTTAGCAACAAATATGATGGAAGCTAAGGGGTAATCAACTAAATAATTGATCATCCGTACTGGTACGGATGATCAATTACACTAAATCCGAAATCAATCTAATAATTGAGTCGTCTCTTCTGCGTCAATCGAGATATCATCCTCGCCCACGTCATCAAAAGGATTTTCGAGGTGATCCTGAATATTATCCAGGCTAACAAGTATGAAGCTATAAAGAACAGGCATTACATACTCAAGGGAGGCTGAATAATCTCCTACCGTGCTGGCGAAATATGGACCATAGATGATTGGAAAAATATAAATAAAAACCTTTGAATACGTACGCAGGGTGATAGGCGTACGGTAATTGTGAATGATCTTCATGTTATCGAAGGCAATTATGATCTTACTCACGTATTGGCTAATCCTTGAGACTTCCCCACTCTGGACTCCTTGATTTCTCATCTCCATCGTCATTTGCGAAAGTCTGGAGAACAATTGATACATTCTTGTTTCGTTTTCCTTCCACACCGGGTCTCGTTCCGTTTTAAACATATCCCGCATAAGTTTCATCATGTCAAAGATTATTTGCTTCGTTCTTGGGGTAAGGTCATTATCTTTACTACTTGGCCAGTCACGTGTTGCATAATAGATAGCTACAGCATGACCTTTGAAATCGGCAAAACGTTGTAATGCTGTCTCCCTCCGTGTATAGGCCGATCCAATAGAAAACACCACCGGAAAAACGATTGCTACACCAACAAGCATATCCGGAAACTTAGCAATGAACCCAAAGCGGTAGCATGTATAGGTGGAGATAACCGCCAGGGCAGTGATGATAAAAGTCTTATAGTTGATGATAAGAGAAAAACTCCGGATAATTCGTTTCATACCTTTAGGAATAGAACTGAAAATTTCCAAAAAGGAATGAGATTACCAAATTGTTATGCAATTATTAAGTAAAGTCCGATAAGATGATAATTGTCATGTTTGCTAATCTTCCAACACTTCCACCTCAACGCGAACATTTCTTCGTGCATTGTTGCTATGTTTATCATGAATCATGCGGGTACCGCCCCAGGCCCTAATATCGATCCTGTCTCCACTTATCTTTTGAGAGATTAACCATTCTTTAATTACCAGAGCTCGCTGATAGGAAAGTTCTTTAGCCGAGCCAGATCCGTTCACAACATCGGAAGTGAGCTCGAAGAAATTTTTACTGGGCCCTACCGTTATAACTTTACCTCGCGCATTTCCATTGGTGTGGCCATGAAGCATAATCTTATACTTTTCATTTGAGTTCATAAAGTCAAGAAGTCGATCCAACTCATAGCGGGATTCCGGGATCATGATAGCGGCATCGTTAAAGAAGTAAACATTATAAAGTGTTTCGATATCACCCTTATGAAGCCGCGCTAAATCAAATTTGATAACGTAGTGATTGTCTCGCCATTCCATATACTCAGGTAGCTTCTCTGGGGTAATTTCTGCAGGCACAAAATCATGTTGCACTTTGCGAAATCCGAAGGACGACCCTATTAAAGAGATTTTACCCGATTTATTCTTTGGATCAGGCAAGGTAGCCACTTCATGAGCTTTCACTTTTTGAATAAGTCGTGCAATATCACCATCTACAATTTCCACTTCGCCATCAATTGGCTCGCTGTTGGTGGGGTTATAGGTATAAAATAGAACACTGGCTTCTTTGAGCGGGGGCGGATCTTTTGAAACGGGTTTTTCAATTTTTGGCTCCTCTGCTTTTACCTCCATGCGTTCAGAAACCAATTCTTCACTTTTAGTTTCCGGCTTCACTTCCGTTACCGCAATGACATCCGGCTGTGCTTCTGCCTGGTTCTTATTCAAGTCGGCAATTGGTTGAGGATTATAGCCTTCTTTCATGATGCGGACCCAGGCATCTGTAAACCCACCTTCCTTACGGGTTTTTAACATCTGGTCTATCGACTCATTGAAATCAGTATAATAATCCAAATAGATATAATAGAACTTACGACCGAGATCATATCCATACTTTGTATGTAAGCCTGACTTATTCAGCTTGGCTACATACGCTTCCATATATTTCTCCTGACCAATGCGATAAGCCGCTACCACAATGTAGTAGCCTTTTTGAAGGTATTCGCCTTTGGGGGTAGGATCAGTAAACGAAAGGGAAGAAAGCCCCAGCACAATCGCCAGAGCAAATGCATAGCCTCTCATAAAACAGGGTTTGGGTTTGGTTAAATAAAGATTGGAGAAAAATGTGATTTTTCCAATGAATTAACCGAGGCATTACTTAGAACCGAATAGCTCTTTTAAAAACCCATAGCCATAACCCGTTAATTGTATTATTGCAGAAGGAATGCTGAGTATGGAAACCGTGATGGAGCGAGTTGTAAGAAAACAATCAAGAGATATCAGAAAGAGGTAAAGAAAATAACACGTGAGACCCACCAAAGTCAAACCTGGAAAGAAAATAAACCCTGCCGGTAACAAAATTAACCCAATCAAAAAAAAGGCAGGGAACCAGTGCGTCACTTTTATTTCGCCTGGATGAGCCTTACCCACCAAAACACGGCCCTTACCAAAGTTTGAAACCTGTTTGAAAAATTGTGAAAAAGTTGTTCTTCGTTTATGATAGACATAGGCACCTGGAATGAGCCCGGTACGAAACCCTAGTTTTTTCATTCGAACGCTGAGTTCTATGTCTTCCGCAAAACGATCAAACTTAAACCCTCCGGTTTGTTCAAAAACCTTTCGGCTTATGCCCATATTAAAACTACGGGGCTGAAATCCCTTCTGTTTACCACCCCTGATTCCACCAGTTGTTAATATTGAAGACATGGTAAAGCCCATCGCTTGTTGAAGGTTTGTAAAATCCTGCCGACCCTTATCGGGTCCACCCCAGGCATCCAAAGACTCTGATAGCAAAAAATTATCTACCGTTTCAAAGTAGTGATCAGGCACAACACAATCACTATCGAATACAACAAAGTACTCACCTTTAGCCCTTTCAAAACCAAAGTTACGGCTGGGCCCAGGGCCGCTATTAGGTTTAAAAAAATAGTGAATGCTTAACTTATCAGCATATTGCTCATAAACCGTTTCACTAGTTATGGAAGACCCATCCTCTATCAGAATTACTTCAAAATTCTTATTGGTTTGTAAGCTTAAGCTTTCCAATAATTCATTAACCTCGAGTGGTCGATTGTAAACGGGGATAATTACCGAATATTTGGGTAAACTCATGTGCTGCAAAAATAGTCATTCGGGGTGATTACCTCTTGTCTAAAATTGCTTAAGAGACAGCCTTTCTTTCACTACCTTTCCTTCCTTATTCAATACCCGATCTGGGTATCATCTATGAAAATCTTGCGGATCTATTTAACGTCTGTCCTTCTCTTGCTCGCTGCCATTGGGTCCCTGGCTCAAACGGGCGAAGTAAAAGGCAAAGTTCTTGATGCGAAAACATCCGGTGCTCTTCCGTTTTCTAACATTTTCATCAATAACACAACCTTAGGTGTTGCAGCTGATCAAAATGGTAACTATGCATTAACGAATATACCTGTTGGTATAAATGAAATCGTTTTTTCATTTGTTGGCTATCAATCCTATCAGAAAAAAATCCAGGTAAAAGCCGGAGAGTCCATTCAACTTGATATTCGCCTGGTGCCGGATGAAACAGTGCTAGAGACTGTTGTGGTTAGCGGCACCCGTGACAAAGAATGGGATAAACAACTCAAGAAATTTGAAAAAGTATTTTTTGGTAATACGAAGTTCGCCAACTCTTGTAAAATACTTAATTCCTGGGTGTTGGAGTTTAAGGAGTCTGAAGTCAATGGTAAAAGTTTATTCACGGCAACAGCCTCGCGCCCTCTTGAAATAGAAAACTCCGCCCTTGGGTATAAGGTTAATTATTATCTGAAAAGCCTCGCCTCCACCTCCGATGGCTATAGTATTAATGGTGAAGTCCGTTTCGAAGAATTAAAAAATACAGATCCAAAACTCCTGAAGACCCGCAATCAAAACCGATTAGATACATACTATGGATCACTTCGGCATCTGTTCAAATCTATCGTTAGCGGTAAAGTGAAAGAAGAAGGCTTTAATCTGTATATAGATAAAAGTGGAAATGAAAATAATCCCTACCGGACTGCAAACTTTGAGGCCCAACTGGATAAATCCATAGTGGCTTTAAATACAAGTAACCTAGTGCTACCAGAAAAAAATGAAGGGGAATTTTCAATTCAAATAAAAAAGAGACTGGAAGTTCATTATACCCGGATTCGTTCGACAGCGAAGGTTTACTCTGATATCCAATATCCGGTCTCCTGGTTACACGTGAATGGAGGCGTTTTAAAAGTGAATGCACAAGGGATCGTATTAAATCCTGCCAGCCTGGTTATATCAGGCGCTATGAATGACGCTCGCGTTGCAGATTTACTTCCCTATAATTATTTGCCAGAAGTATCTCAAAATTTACCAATCATTACAGAATCTTCCATTCAACAAAAGCTAAAACGGATGGAGGAAAAAGTATATCTACGCACTGACAAACCATACTATTATCCCGGTGAAAAAATTTGGTTTAAGGCCTACTTGAATTATCAAGCTCCGGAGTTGATGGATTCCTTAAGTAAGGTATTATATGTGGAGCTAATCGATACGAATAAAAAAATAACTCAGTCTAAATTGCTATTCATTGATGGTGGAGCTTGTGATGGATTTTTTGATTTGCCTGATACACTAGAAACCGGTGGTTACTACATAAGAGCCTATACGAATTGGATGTTAAATTATGATTTGGAAAACATTTTTGTGAACTCAATTCCGCTCATAGGATTATACGAATGTCCTGAACCCGAATTAACCAACACAACTCCAGAAACAACCACCCTTGAATTGAAATTCAAGCCAAATAAACCGATCTATAAACCAAGAGAAAGAATAAAACTAGAATTTGAATTAAGGAACCCCGATGGAACGCTGATACCATCTGATTTTTCTGTTTCCGTAATTGATATGCAACAAGTTGTAGGTCTTTCCGAAGAGAAAAATATTCTCAATTCATTTCCATTTCCATTCCCTCAAAGTGAAAGAAAGTCAAGTGAAATAAAATATCCGATTGAATCAGGCATAAGCCTGGCAGGTGAATACAAAAACAAAAAAGGGAAACCAGAGAAAAAGTCTTTGGCTGTCGTAGAGGGGAAGTTTCAAACTATGAAGCCGATACAAACTGATGGTAGCGGCACATTTTGGATAAGTGGCTTTCAGTTTTATGATTCCACCGAAATTGTTTTTCAGGAATTAGGGAAGAAGAAAAAATTTGAAGGAACGATTAAGTTATTTGAACGAAATGTACCTTCAACAGAGAAACTAAAAAAACCAGTTGCCCTGCGCATTATCAAATCAGAATCGCCACAACGAATGAAACTTCCAACAATTCCTTCCGAAAAAACAACTCTCCTAAAGGAAGTGATTATTAATGAAGAAAATAATGAGGTGCTGAGTAAAGACAATGTTCCGAACATCTATGCAAAAGCTGATATAACAATCAGAGGGGAGGATATTTTAAACACCAGCAGAAACAATCTTGTAAATGCAATCCAAAGTAGAGTGCCTGGCCTGGTCGTTGTAAACGGATATCTCAGAATAGGAACTGCGAGCAATTTTATGGGTCCTTCAACAACAGAACCGATGCTAATCGTTGATGGTCTTCAATTTACCGGTGGTGGAACAGATTCTAATTACAGACGATTGATGCAAATTAATCCCGAAATAGTTGACCGGGTTGATGTTATAAAATATGGTGGAGCTGCAATCTATGGTACGCGCGGAGGTAATGGTGTAATAATAGTAACCACAAAAGGAGGCGAATATGGAACCATTAATCAAACCCCTGCTTCGTTACAACCTGAATTCTACAAATCATTTAAAGTGGCTGGCTTTTCAAGGCCCTCAGAATTTGTATCACCCGATCATAGTAAATCAGTACGCGATTTTATTCCAGATAATCGTTCAACACTCTTTTGGAGCCCACAGGTTAGAACAGACGATGTATTTGGAATAGCAACTGTTTCATTCTACGCTGCCGACCCAATAACAAAATATAAAATTGTAGTAGAAGGTATTACCGATTTTGGAGAACCCATACGTGGCGTTTTCTTTGTTGAAATTTCCAATTAGTGCTCAGATTCTTATGCTATATCACTTTTACTTTTTATACCTTTCTTAAAAGACAATTTATATGAGACTATTTTCAATTGTGCTACTTGCCTTGATCTCAGGTAGTGCGTTTGGTCAATCAAAAGATTACTCAAAAGACACCCGCTCTGTGGAATCTACAGTACTGGCTCTGTATGATGTGATTTCCGGAGAACCGGGTTCACCACGCGATTGGGATCGGTTCAAAAATCTATTCAAGCCGGAGGCAAGACTAATCCCCACCCGAAAAGATGATCAGGGAAATCTTACCATCAAGGCAATGACCCCTGATGAGTATGTACAATTATTCTCTTCCCGGATTTCAACTGGTTTTTTTGAACGTGAGTTGAGTCGAAAAGTGGAAGAGTACGGAACGGTAATTCACGTTTTCAGTACGTATGAAACCAAAGAGAAAAAAGACGGACCTGTGACCAACCGTGGTATTAATAGCATTCAACTCTTTAAAGATAAAGACCGGTACTATGTAGTTAACATTTTCTGGTGTGCTGAGAGTATGGGATTTGAGCTGCCTGACAAATACTTGAAATAAGGTCTTCCTAAAGTGATGAACAAAAAAATTATTGTCTTCTTAGTAATCCTGCTTGGGATAGTTGGGTATGTAGTACTTGAAATATTAGGTCCGGCCGGCATGTTTAAGACGATCCTGCCCCATTTTGAAGGAACAAGTGCAACTCTTAATGTGGAAGTAGCAGGACCGGAAGACATTACGATTGATCAAAGTAGCGGCCTTGCATTTGTATCCGTTGATGACCGAAGAGCAAACCGGCAGAGTCCAGGTAGTTTAAAAGGTGCCATACTTATTATGAACCTTTCTGATTCGATACCTAAACTTAAGAATATAACCCCGGTTGGAGTTACCGATTTTCATCCGCACGGAATCTCGCTTTGGAGAGAACCCGATGGACGAGCTTTTCTTTTTGTTGTAAACCATCGTAAGAATTACTCAGAACATGTGATTGAACGATTTGAATGGAAAAATGACAGCCTCATCCATATTGAAAGTATACAAGATGTTGATCTGATGACTAGCCCAAATGATGTAACTGCTGTGGGAGGACGATCCTTTTATGTAACAAACGATCATGGATATAGCAAACCCGGAGTTGGCCGAACTTTAGAAGATTACCTGCAGCGGGCTATTTCCTATGTTAACTATTATGATGGTGTCTCTTTCAAAAAAGTAGCGACTGGAATTGCCTATGCAAATGGTATTAACCAGTCAGCAGATCATTCAAAAATCTATGTTGCCTCAACTACTGGTCGAAAAGTAATGGTCTATACACGAGACATACCCAGTGGCGCCCTAAGTCTGGAAGAAGAGATAAAAGTAGAGACAGGTGTTGATAATATAGAATTGGATAATCAAGGTGCACTCTGGATAGGATGCCATCCACAATTATTAAAGTTTGTAGCTCATGCCACAGACCCCGCAAAATTCTCACCTTCCCAGGTAATAAAGATTACTCAAGACAAAACTGGCTACGTGGTTGAGGAAATTTTCCTGAATGATGGTACTACTTATTCCGGCTCGTCTGTCGCTGCAATCTATAACAATACCCTGCTGATAGGATCAGTCTTTGAAAAATCAATAATCCTTTGCACTCTAAGTAAATAAATCTACTATGAAACGTCTAGTCTATGTGCTCTTCTTTCTTGTTTCTCCGCTGGTAGCTCAAAAGGGAATTGACTTAAATAAAGTCTCAGAAAAATATGCCATTCAATCTTTTAAGGAATTTTATGAACTACTGAGCCTTCAAAATGATGCCCACTTTCCCGGTGATATTGAGAAAAATATTCAATGGTGCGAAAGTGCCTTTGCAAAAAGAGGATTTACAACATTACGTCTTGAAACACCAACGGTTCCCTTATTGCTGGCAGAACGAAAAGTAAAAAATGCAAAACTGCCTTCCGGTAAGGCAATGAAAACCGTACTCATTTATTTACAGTTTGATGGCCAGCCGGTAAACCCTGCACAGTGGGATCAGGAAAGTCCCTGGAAACCAACCTTAAAAGAAAAAGACAGTAACGGAAAATGGAATCCGCTTGCCTATGAGAAACTCTATGAAGGCCTAAATCCAGACTGGCGGATTTTTGCACGCTCAACCTCGGATGCCAAGGGACCTGCTATGGCCTTTATCGCGTCACTCGATGCTTTGAATGAATTAAAAGCCGAACCGAATTACAATATCAAAGTGATTATGGATTTTGAGGAAGAATTAGGTTCACCCAACCTGCCAGCTGCGGTTATTAAATATAAAAAAGAACTGTCGGCAGACATGCTAATTATCTATGATGGACCGCGCCACGTAAGCAATCAGCCAACCTTGAGTTTTGGTGCCCGTGGTATTTGCGAAATAACACTCACTACGTTTGGACCCAGAGTTCCTGTTCATAGTGGAAACTATGGTAACTATACCCCTAATCCTGCTATGCGTTTATCCAAATTACTCGCCTCGATGAAAGATGATGATGGCCGGGTAACCATTCCGGGCTATTATGATGGGGTAGTGTTGACAGACGAGGAGAAGAAAATATTACAGCAAGTGCCTGACGATGAAAATGAAATCAGGAAATTTTTAGGGATTGCCGAACCTGATAAAATCGGTAACAACTTTCAGGAATCGTTGCAATATCCAACGCTGAACATTCGTGGATTGGATGCATTATTTATTGGTAAAGAAGCAAGAACTCTTATTCCGGCCACTGCCACGGCAGAAATTGACATTCGGTTGGTACCCAGCAGTAACCCTGAGCGCTTGATTGGCCTTGTGAAAAAACATATTCAAGATCAGGGCTATTATCTGGTAGATAAAGAACCGACAGAAGCCGAGCGGTTGAAGTATCCAAAAATTGCAGCGTTTCAATCAAGTATCTCCTATGGCGCATTCCAAACTCCGTTTAATTCAGAAACGGGAATCTGGCTAACGAAAGCAATGGTACGGGCATTTGGAAAAGAGCCCATTAAAATAAGAATTACCGGTGGCTCCATTCCTATTTCACCCTTTGTGATAACGTTAGGAATTCCAGCGGTTGCTGTTCCCACCGTTAATGCTGACAATAACCAGCACGCTGAGAATGAAAATATTCGGGTGGGTAACTATATTGATGGTGTGAAAACATTTTTGTCAATTCTCCTCGAGAAGCTTTGATTTTATTTGCTGAAGACTTCTAAATAAACTCTAAAAAAATACAGCTACCGGTAACCAGAATCCGGCAACTGATTTTATCTTGCAGCGAATGGAGAATTTTGTTGTATCCGCGCGTAAATACCGCCCCCTGGGCTTCGAGGAGGTGGTGGGTCAGGAACACATCACCACAACACTAAAAAACGCAATTGACAACAATAAGCTAGCACAAGCCCTGCTTTTCTGTGGCCCCCGGGGTGTTGGTAAGACCACATGCGCACGTATTGTTGCCCGCATGATCAATGGATTTGAAGAAAAAGCTGAAGTCAATTCATTGAATATTTTCGAATTGGATGCTGCTTCTAATAATTCAGTGGAAGACATCCGCAACCTGATTGATCAGGTGCGTTACCCGCCTCAATTCGGAAAATTTAAAGTCTATATTATAGACGAGGTTCATATGCTCTCAAACTCAGCCTTCAATGCCTTTTTGAAGACACTGGAGGAGCCACCTTCCTACGCTATATTTATATTAGCTACTACGGAGAAGCATAAAGTTATACCTACCATTCTTTCGCGGTGTCAGATTTTTGATTTCAACCGCATTCAGGTTTCCGATATCTCGCGTCAGTTAAAGAAAGTAGCAGATCGTGAAAAGATAAAAGTAGAAGAAGAAGCCCTTCATTTAATTGCCCAGAAAGCCGATGGCGCTTTGCGCGATGGTCTTTCGATTTTCGATTTGATGGTCACGTTTTCATCCGGCAAAGAAGTGACCTTTAAAGATGTGCTCAACAATCTGCACATTTTAGATTATGACTATTACTTCAAAGTAGTGGATGGTTTGCTGGCCGAAAACCATACGCAGCCGTTGTTGCTATTAGACGAGATTTTAAGAAAAGGATTTGATGCCCATAACTTTATTGTAGGTCTTAGCGAACACGTACGCAATTTGCTGGTATCGCAAGATGCCCGTACTGTTACCTTAATGGAGGTTCCTGAAACCACCAGGAAGAAATATCTTGACCAATCGTTAGCCGCATCGCCTTCACTCCTGCTTTCCTGGTTAAACATTACCAATCAGTGCGACATCAATTATAAAAGCAGTAAAAACCAACGGCTGCTTGTAGAGTTAACGTTGATGAAAATGGCGCATGTTCACTCTGTATTTAAAGGCAATGGTGCCGCTCCTTCGCAGGAGGGATTAAAAAAAAAATTGAACTAGAGCCGGTTCAGGCAGCAGCATCAACAACAACACCCGTTTCTCCTGCAATTTCTATTCAAGAGGTCGAACCAAAAATCACGGAACCTGAACCCGTGATTGAATCTAAAGCAAAAGATATCCCGGTTAAAGAAACCCGACCAAAAACCACTATGAACCTGGGCAGTATCTTAAAAGGACAGCCCAAAGAAGAAACAAAGAAAGAAGAGAAAAACGGAACACTCCCAAAAACTGACGCTCCGGTCAATGAAAATCAACTCCGCCAGATATGGTCTGCCTATGCCGAAATGAAAAAAGATCAGATGGCTGAATACCACCTATTAAAGCAGCCTTTTAAATTTGAAAACAATCTTATCACTCTTTCGCTCACCAACCCTATTGAGGAGCCTATCCTGACTTCTATCAAACAAGATCTAATAACGTACTTAAGGGAAAAGCTCAGCAATAATAGTCTACAGGTCGAAGGCCACATGCAAGAGCAACAACAGGGAAAAAAAGTTGCCTACACGAATAAAGAGAAATTCGAGCATCTCGCTGAAAAGAACCCCCTGCTTAAGCAATTAAAGGAAAAACTAGGGCTAGATCCTGATTTTTAGCGCAAGTACCATTTTTACTATTTAGAATTATTCCAAATAATTTGGTTTTAAGGAATTGGTCGCCCATATTTGAGATTATTAAGAATAATTCTAAATAACAATGGAGAAGAAATTTGTTGCGATTAATTACATTAAGTGTGAACCTCATTACCGCGAACGTTTTGAGGAATTGTTTGCATCGCGTGCAAGGGCTATAGACAGGATGCCAGGTTTTGTTGACATGCAGGTATTGCGACCTAATGGCGAGGGCGAATATTTGATAGTCAGTCACTGGGCCTCAGAAGAAGCCTTTAAAACCTGGACAACTTCAACAGAATTTTTGGAAGGTCACAAGCGTGGTTTCGATGATATCCGTAAAGCAAGAGAGCAAGGCGTAAAACCGCCTATGAGTTCATCCTTTAAGACTTACGAGGTAATCGCTAAATGATTTGGGAGTCGGTGTACATTTTTGATCACCCGTTTGTACAAAAACGGATAATCTTCGCTGTGATCAATTGAGTTTTTAGTGATTTAGGCTGGTTTTAATTCTGGCCGGTTCTTTGTTAAAAGAATCATCAACTAATCTCTTCCCAACCCAATGAAAATATTTATTGCCTTAGCACTTTGGTTTATTCTTTTTGTTATCTGTTGGCCAATTGCATTGGTTATGTTATTCCTATTCCCTCTTGTTTGGTTGTTACTGCTCCCCTTCCGAATTGTTGGATTTACCTTAGAGGTTGTGTTCAGCTTAATTAAAGCAGTATTGCTCTTTCCGTTCAAGTTGGTGAAAGCTATATAAGCAGATTATTCAAACTCCCTGAGCTCCTGTTCTCTTCTTTTCAAAGATTTGTCGAGCACAAATGTGCCAATAGGAATGAGGGAGACTGCTAGCGCCACCAGCGTTGAAAACCAATTCCACTGCATGGCTTTTATGGCTAAGAACACAGCTGCAATGTAAAGAATGAATAATACCCCATGTAACCATCCGGTTATTTTCACAGCCATAGGAAAACCAAAATAATACTTTAGTGGCATAGCGATCAATAGCAAAATCAAAAAGGAAACCCCTTCAATAAATCCGATCAATCGCAGATTCCTTATTCTGTTTCTCATGATGTTAATAGCGTAGTGAATACAATGAGAGGAAAGCAACTGCCTCCCTCTCATTACATTTAA
>DAOOCD010000003.1:0-56429 GCA_035408225.1 Cyclobacteriaceae bacterium
GCGCTAGTAATGCGATGGGTCGGGCCGCTATAGGCCAGTAGATCTTTTTCTTTGTTCAATTGAAAGTAATCGATTGAATACGGAGAGACTATTTTAGTTGTATGATTTCCTTGTTTATCGATCCGGGCAATTTGATCTCCTGCTGTAAACCAAAGATGATCTAATGAATCATAATAAAGATCAGATAATAGGGCTTTGTTAGCGAGTTTTACAATAGTATCATTGTGTGTGTATCTCTGAACCTTACCATTGAAGTAGGAAGAAAGTTTACCGGTAAAAGTTCTGAACCAGATTCTCCCAACGGCATCTTCATGTAGACCAAAGACCACAGGGTCACTTAGTCCGTGTTGTGAGTTGAATATCTCAAAATCACCGCCATCGAACCTAACAACTCCATTATCAGTAGCAAACCATATAAATCCCTTTTTATCTTGAATAACCTGGTAAACTTCTGGACTAGGTAATCCTTCGGCCACAGAGAAATTCAAAAAGGAATTTTCTTGACAGAAAACGGAAAAATGCAAAAGAAAAATTAAGCTTAAGAGAAGGTTATTTCGAAAGCAGGGCTTCACAAATTAAAAGTCATTAGTAAATGTCAAATCATGGTGAACTAATGTAAAGCTCTTTTCTAATTTATCCTAACAATTAATGGGATCAAGGTAAGTGATAAGCTAGAACTTCTTCTTAATAAATAGATTTAAACCCTTTTTAAATAGGTCGTTAGCCTCTGGTGATGATTTTGTGATTAAGATTAGACCTCCAAAGATGAAAGTGATTAAGCTTGATCTGACAATAATATCAAGAATGGTATTTTCAAATTTGAATAGAACAGTGTTAGAAAGTAACGTAATGAAAGCAATAGCAAGAACTTTTCCCGTGGCAACGGTAAAGGGTTGAATGTCAAATTTTAAATAAATGAAAATATATTTAGTAATATTAAATGCAACCAGCGCAAACGCAGCACCCCATGCTGCTCCATCAATCCCGTAGCGTGGAATTAACAAATTATTTGAAACAATAATTAAAGCGGCTAAAATTAAAATCAGCAGGATGTTGAACTTGTAGTACTTTGATAATACAATAATCTCACTGCTGGGCCCAAAGAGCATATCCACAAGTTTGCCTCCGCCAACAATTATTACAACCCACTTACCAATGCCATAGTGTTCCCCGTTAGGCATCAGTGCAAAAAGATTATCAAGGTTAATCCATACCCCAATCAACAAGAGAGATCCTATGATGAACTGATTAATTGAGGTTTTACGATATAAGTTAGCCACTTCTTTCAAATCTCCTTTTTCAAAGGATCTCGAAATCAATGGCATCGCAAGTTGACTTAGTGCTCGCTTTGGTATTTCTATTACCGTGGCCATGTAAAATGCGGTGGTATAAATAGCATTTGCGCTTAGCCCCAATAATGCCGATACCATCATGCTATCTATCTTTCCGATAAGAATTAGACCAGCCATACCTGCAAAACTCAGTAGGCTGTACTTAAACAATTCTGGAAATTTGGTTTGGTCGAGTGCGGTGAAGTTGGTTTGTAATGAGATTTCGCCTTGCTTCCATAAGTAGAAAAGTAAAATTAAAAGCCAAAGCAAATAACCGAGTACAGAGCAGATAATAAACTGATTAAAGGTGATGAATCCACCGAAATAGAATAAAACCAACACGGAAAGGAAAAGGCGAGCCATTACCTCGCGCAGCAGATTGGGCACAACGGTTTTTAAAAGGGATCGCGAAAAAGCTTCCAGCACGGCAATCATTACGAGTACGAGCGTAAGCCAAAGTACCAGAGATGCATACTGAATAATCTCTTTTGCGTTGTCCTGAAAGTAGGATAACAGAGGAGTTTCAAAAATCTTGAATAAAAGAAAGAAGATGGCAAACCCTGCCAGCGCCATCAGGGCCATGAGGGTTATAAATGTGTGTGATGTTCTTTGATCTTTTACCAGTTGTGGGTAGAACCGAAAGATGCTTTGTGTTAAGCCAAATTGTGCAAACGGAGTGAACAGGATGGCCGCGTCCTGAATGGTTCGAAAAAGGCCTACTTGTTCCAGCGAGAGAAATTTAGGATATAAGTATAGTAAATTAATATAGCCAATCGCCACGCCCAGGTAGGAGATAAGTGTTGAGTAAATGCTTTGGCGAATGACTATGCCCATGCTTTTATATAGTAAACTTTTCTATCAAGTAAACTTTTGCAGGATGAACAAAAAAACAATCTCTAACCCCATTGTCTTTTTGCCGGATCAACGTATTCACTCTTGTAAGTTTTCCGTTTTCATGATTAAAAAATAAGTAGCCATGCCCTTTCATAATTGCTTCCAGTTTGCCTTCGATCTTATTAAAAAGTGTTTCGCAAATAATTATAGGACGAAATTTAGTAATACTTTCTTCTGCTCCCTCCAGTATAAAATATTCTGTTCCTTCGGTGTCAATTTTTATAAGGTCGACATGAGTAATTGAGTTTTTTGAAATGAATTGATCTAGAGTTTCAGTTTTTACTGAGTAAGCCATTTTAGATGAATCTTCATTTAAACTCCCTACACCGCCAAGATTATGTAATAAATAAGTGTATTTTTTATTTTTAACTTCGAAGAACATAACTTCTCCTGATTGAGAGGACAGTGCTATTGGTTGAACTGAAATTTGCTTTTGGAAATTATTAATGAAAACATTTTTGGTTAGGTAATGCAATGGACCTTGGGCAGGTTCAAAAGAGTATATCGTGCTAACCGGGTTTACTGCGGCTGCCATTAAAGAATAGTAACCGGTATTTGCTCCTATATCAATAAAACTATCGCACTTTGAGATCAGTTCTTTAAATATAGGTGTGTATTCAAATGAATTTGGCCCCCGCCAATAAAGGAGTTTGGTTACGTAACTGGTTTGGTTGGTCGCCATTTTGAAACGCACCTTGTCATTAACGTTTAATTGAATACTTCCTGATGGGGGAAGTTGGAATGATGTAATTGGGGACAAGAGTTTATTTATCCATAATAGAATGGGATTGATAGCGGGATGATAAAATACCTTATAAAGAAATTGCAATGCGTTTTAGGGTTTAAACCAAATTGTTGTATCAAACAAACCGGTAGTCGTAGTAACACTCTGCCAGGATTCAAGAACCTTAAACACTGGTTTGTAACGAGCCCGGTCTGAGTTATCCAAAACAAATATTCCCTTGGATTTTAATTTTGGAATGGCATTTAGACAACATTCTACCCGGGCCCGGCCATCAACCATAATAAAATCAAAATGATTTTCCGGATACTCTTTTACAAAAGAAAAATAGTCATGGTATTCTGTGCGAATCTGAAAGTCCTTTTCTGTTAACTTGAAATCTTCGTAGAATGTATAATCCCGTTTTGGACTATCCTTCGACATCGGAATAAATCGATAGTCTACATTAGTTAAATTAAGTTTTAACAGGTTGGCCTTTACAATATTGTACCAATCAGGATTGTGTTCTATGCTTATCAGGTGGTAAAGATGTTTTGCGAAGAAGATGGTACTGTTACCACTCCCATATTCAAAACCAATCATTTCTTTTGTAAGAATATTTTCAAATGTTTTGATTGATGCCTGGCTTGTCCACGGGACTTGCGGATTCCTCCACTTGAAAAATTTATAATTGGCTTTTAATAAAGGACGGGCAATTCGATATAAAAGATAATCGAATGAGAATGATTTAGGAGCAATCAGGTTTTTCTTAGGAAATTGAGGAGACTTGGAGATGGTTAAAGCAATATCGTAGGCTGACTGCATGTTTTTCAAATAGTAGTATATAAATTAATTAGTGCGCGCTGGGTTGTTTCCCAATTCAGTTCACCTTTAAGTGTAGCGTTAGTTCCATTACTTGCTAATTGACCCCTTAGATTTTCTTCTCTGTAAAGAATATTCACTTTCTCAGCAAAATCTTTTGCATTACCGGCTTCAAATACTAATCCCGATTTATAAGCTTCTACAATTCTTTTTAACGGAGCGCATGAACTTACTAACAAAGGTCTTCCTGACATCATGCCCTGAAAGAGTTTATGAGGCACTGTATTGTCGGTATGTCCGTTGGATTGATGTGGAATAATATTAACATCAGTCGCGGACATATAAGAATAGAATTTGGAAAAAGGCTGATAGCCAAAGAAGTGCACATTTTGAAGATTAAGTTCTTTTACTAACTGCTTTAGGCTGTTCATCACAGAAGGACTTCCAAATCCCACAATGGCAAGTTGAATATTTTGATTTTCTCTCAAGTACTGCATCCCACGGATTGCTGTATCTACCCCTCGATGCGGACCAATTCCTCCTGAATAAGTTAAAATAAATTTTCCCCTTAATGAATCATACACATTTTCATTAAAGGGTTGATTGATGAAGCCTTTATCCTCAGTATTAGTAATAACCTGGATTTTATCGGGAGTGATGTGATGCTCTGCAATTACCCGATCCTTCATCTCTTCAACCACTGCAATTACACGGTCACATTCCTGACAAGCTTTCCGTTCATACTTCGCCCAGTGAGCAGGGTTCATGAACAGTGCATTCTTTAATCGTACAATAGGGTTCTTTTTCCATTTAAACCAGGTGCGCAATGCTTCCGGATAGTTCTCGTGCATGTCGAGAACTACTTTCAGGTTGAGTTGCTTTTTTAAGCTTAATGCTGTTCCCGCCAGAGGTAAGTCATTTACATGAACTATGCTTATCTTTTCTAATCTGATTATTTTTCTAATTGCATTTTTGAATTTTGGATGAACGAAACTCAGCGACATGATTACATCCCAGAACGCAAGCTGATAGTTGTTCTTTCCGGCATCAATCCGATGAACTTTGATTCCATCAAATTGTTCTTCTGCAGATTGTCCGGTTTTTCTTAAACAAAGGAGATGAATATCAAAACCAGCCGCAATTAATGCATCTGATTCCTTTTTTACCCTGATATCAGCTGGGTAAGGGGCATTCAAAAGCATTAAAATCTTCTTTTGCACGGTTAAATTTTACTTTCTCGCAAAGAAAGGGAATTTTGCAGCCAGAAATATACTGTAAATGAAAATTACCCTGATTGCTGGTGCCCGGCCTAACTTCATGAAAATTGCCCCGATAATACGGGCAATTGAAAACGCACAACAGTCAGGTAAGTTAATTCAGTATCGTCTTGTTCATACAGGTCAGCACTACGATGATAAACTAAGTAAGATTTTTTTTGAACAACTCGAAATTCCTGAGCCTCATGTGAATCTGGGAGCTGGGTCGGGTACCCAGGCAGAGCAGACAGCCCGGATTATGATTGAGTTCGAGAAAGATCTGATCGCTAATCCAACTGATTTAGTTATCGTGGTAGGGGATGTTACTTCAACCATGGCTTGCACAATTGTGGCAAAAAAACTGACTACTAAAGTAGCCCATGTGGAAGGGGGTATTCGTTCATTTGATATGACAATGCCAGAAGAAATTAATCGCATAGTTACGGATTCATTGGCAGACTATTTTTTTACAACTTCTGAAGTCGCCAATCTGAATTTGAAAAAAAGTGGAGTTAAGGATGATCAGATTTTCTTTGTGGGTAATACCATGATTGATACATTACTAACTCAACTACCTAAGACGAAAAAGCCGGAGAAGTGGGGCGAATGGAACGTGAAGGCAAAGGAGTACATCGTATTAACTCTTCACAGACCTTCCAATGTAGATGATACAGATAAATTTGCTAATTGGATGAAGGTAATTGATTCAGTTGGACTACCCATTATTTTTCCGGTCCATCCGCGCACGCAAAAGAACTTTTCGAAATTGGTCAATAAGCCAGCCAACATTATAGCGTGTGATCCTCTCAGCTACCTTGAATTTATTTACCTGATCAAGGAATCAAAGGCTGTGATTACTGACTCGGGCGGGGTTCAGGAAGAGACCACCGTCCTAGGTGTACCTTGTCTTACATTGAGAAACAATACCGAGCGACCTGAGACTGTTACAGCCGGCACAAATGAAATGATCGGAGATAATTTTGTGGCATTGAGCGAGGCATTGAAAAAACTTAACGCAGGAACCTGGAAAGAAGGAGGGATTCCGGAGTTGTGGGATGGCAGGACAGCCGAACGAATCGTAAACACATTATTACAGCTTGGCTGATTTTATTCTTCCCGGATTATCTTTCAGGAAACCTTCCCACGATTTGCTTTTACTTTTAGTTACGCCATTCTGATAATGATGACATACTGCTACCGCCAATGCATCAGAAGCATCCAGTAGTTTGGGCATTTCTTTGATGTTAAATATTTGCATCAGCATTTTAGCCACTTGTTCTTTGGATGCATTTCCATTTCCGGTCACAGACTGCTTTACTTTTTTGGGGGCATATTCGGTAATTGGTACTTCTCTATAAAGTGCGGCAGACATGGCTACCCCCTGGGCCCGGCCAAGTTTCAACATGGATTGTACGTTCTTGCCAAAGAATGGCGCCTCCAGAGCTACTTCATCGGGCTTAAATTCATCAACCAGCGTAAGTACCCGGTCGAAAATCTTTTTCAATTTCAACTCATGCGCTCCATATTTTCCCATTTGAATCACGCCAAACTGGAGTAATTTTACTTGACTTAACTGCACCAGAATAACCGCGTAGCCCATTATATTCGTACCCGGGTCCAGCCCGAGAATAATCTTTTCAATAACAGGTTTTTTCTCAACTTTACTCACAGCTCAAACTTACAGAGAAACAGGCAATGCTGATTTATCTGCTCACAATCTTTAGTGTTTATTTTATTTTTTTGATTTTGTTGATTCTGGGTTGGCAAGAGGCAACTTCGAATTATGCAAAAGGCACGCAGAAGGATGAAATGGTTTCTGTGGTCGTGGCCGTAAGAAATGAAGAGACAACTCTTCCTGATTTAATCAACACACTTGCCCGGCAGTCTTACCCACATGAAAAGATCGAGATCATTCTGGTAGATGATCACTCTACCGACCAGTCTTTGGCAGTAATTGCAAAGCTGCAACACAAGTATCCCTTGTTAGCAATCACTACTACAATTTGTTCGGGTACGGGTAAGAAAAGAGCGTTGACCGATGGAATCGGGATGGCCACCGGAGAAATAATTCTGACTACAGACGCAGATTGTCTTTTACCACCTAATTGGATACAAGGGATGTTAAAATCATTCAGATCGAATACGAACATGGTGGTAGGCATGGTGAAGATTAAGTCAGATGACACATTCTTACACTCACTTCAGTTTTTAGAGTTTGCAAGTATTATGGGAGCAGGAATTTCATTTCTCGGCTGGCGGTTTCCTATTATGTGCAATGGGGCCAGTTTAGCTTTTCGCAAGAATGCTTTTGAGGATGTAGGGGGCTACACCGGTAACTTTCATATATCATCCGGTGATGATGAGTTTTTGATGCGCAAGATTGAAAAAAAATATCCCGGCACCATTGAGGTTATTTCTGAGCCGGATTGTGTTGTCAGGACTCACCCGATGAAAACGTTATCGGAGTTTTTTCAACAAAGAGTCCGATGGGCTGGAAAATGGAAAGCTAATGACTCGTTCCTAGCCAGGTTGATAGCTTTGTTCATTTTGACTGCTCAAATTAGCTGGTTAATCATGTTGATCTCGTTGGTGATTTCATTTAAGACTGAGCTAGCTATGATCATAATTATTAAACTGATGCTTGAAGGTCTTTTTCTATGGCGCATTTGTAAGCATCTCCACGAAGAGTTACCAAAAAGAGCATTTCTTGTCTTACAAGTCCTTTATCCTGTCTACGTTATTTGTATAGGCACGCTTTCTCAATTTAAAAAGTATAGCTGGAAAGACAGGGAAGCCTCCTTTTCGCGTTAAGAGATTGTTAATAAGAGTTGGGTTGTGCTTTTATTGTTAAATTTACCCTGCTTAGACTATGAACGAAGTAGAATTAAAAAAACAGGTTGAAAGGAAAGAACTGGAGCTCAATGCCTTATTGGAGATCACTCAATCGATCAACAATAATGTCCCGGAAGAATCTTTATATAAGATTTTCAATTTCACGCTTCGATCTAACCTGAATATTAAGAAACTGGCTCTTTTCGTGCTGGATGAAATCTGGAATTGCAAGGTGAATTTTGGCACGAAGAACAATTTTCAAAAACTAAAACTTGACGATCGATTCAAACTCATTAAAAACATCCATCGGATGGAGGAGTTTGATGAATGTGAATTCCATGAGTTTGATATGGTAATCCCGGTAGCGCATAAATCGGATACCCTGGCTCTGATTTTTGTCGGGGGGTTAAATAATAATAACAATCATGATCGTGACGAGAGCATCAAGTTTATACAAGCCCTTAGCAACATTATTATTGTTGCTATTGAGAATAAAAAGTTAGCACGCAAGCAATTGGAGCAGGAAGCGTTTAGAAAAGAATTGGAAATTGCCAGCGATGTGCAGCAATTCCTATTTCCAGAACGCTTACCCTATACGGAACGCGTTAAAATGGAAGCCAGTTATTTGCCTCATGACTTGGTAGGGGGCGACTACTATGATTATATTCCTATCAACAAAAATCAATTTCTGATTTGTGTAGCGGATGTAAGTGGTAAGGGAATTCCGGCTGCGTTGATGATGTCTAACTTTCAGGCCTCGTTGCGAACCTTGTTACGGCAAACACCTAATCTTAAAGAGATTGTAGAGGCGCTCAATTATCAGGTAATGGAAAACACAAAAGGTGAAAAGTTTATCACGTTTTTTGGAGCCATTTATGATTTGAGTTTGAAGACCATGGTGTATGTGAATGCCGGTCATAATGCTCCCATTCTCATGGATAAGAAAAATGGAACGCGATTGCTCGAGGAGGGATCTACAGTGTTGGGAGCCATGAATCCATTGCCTTTTATGAATGAAGGATTTGTGACTGACCTCGATGACTTTACTCTATTTGCCTATACGGATGGACTTACCGAGACAGTCAATGAGGATGGAGAAGAGTTTGGTCTTAAATCATTGCTTGACTATTTCGAGAAGAACCAAACCAAGGATATCAAAACAATTCATCAGGATATTATTGTTGCACTGGATGGCTTCAAAGGCCGCAATGGGTATCGTGATGACATAACCATGCTCACATGCCGGGTTGAATAAAGTGTTTGAAATTTTGAATTTCAAAATTTAATGATCCCATTCCGAACTCCCTTTTTTCTGCCCTGGTTATTTCCAGATTTAGTTTGGAGGATCCCAACCAAAGAAAAAAAAATCTTTCTCACCTTTGATGATGGACCTGTGCCTGGCCCTACCGAGTTTGTTTTAACAACTCTCAAAAAATTTGATGCCCGAGCCACCTTTTTTTGCATTGGCGATAATGTAAGGAAATATCCAAATGTATTTACACAAATTGCAGAAGCTGGGCATTCCATTGGCAACCATACATTCAACCATCTTAAAGGGTGGAACTTTTCAACCAAGGATTATCTTGCTAATGTGGAATCATGCACTAGTCAAATAGCATTAGGGTATAATTCAAAGTCACCTGTCAACAGTCAACAGTGGACAGTTGACGGTCAGCTTTTCCGGCCACCGTATGGGCGAATCACACGAAATCAAATCAGATTATTGAAGGAAAGCTATAAGATTATCATGTGGGATGTTCTTACATGCGATTATTCCCAATCTGTATCGCCTGTACGCTGTTTTAAGGGATCTCTTGAGGCAACCCGCCCCGGTTCAATCGTAGTATTTCATGACAGCTTGAAAGCTGAACGCAATCTAACATACGTACTCCCTCGGTACCTCGAATATTTTTCTAAGCAAGGGTTTGTTTTTTCCGCACTTTGATGGCTGTGTCAGGTTCTGATACCTTTGCACAATGCCTGAAATCAGGAAGCATATTTTAGTAGCCGTACTTGACTGGGGATTGGGCCATGCTACGCGCTCTATTCCGGTTATCCAATGCTTACTAATTCGTGATCGTAAAGTTTCCATTGCAGGTAATGGTCAATCATTGCTTTTACTTAAAAAGGAGTTTCCTCAACTTGATTTTCACGAGCTTGAGTCTTATAGGGTAGAGTATTCATCTTTCTTACCATTTATGGTGAAAGTGTTTTTGCAACTACCCAAATTTTTGAGGGTAATAAGAAAGGAACATACGCAACTTGAGAACCTTATCTCACAGCATAAGGTTGATGTTGTTATCTCAGATAATCGTTATGGTTGTTGGTCTCGGCAAGTTCCCAGTGTGTTCATTACTCATCAGGTGAATTTGATTATGCCGGAATCTTTTAAATGGTTAAGTGGAGTTCTTAATCATTTTAATCATCGGTTAATCAAACGTTTTGGTATTTGCTGGATTCCGGATTCTGATACAGACCGAATTACAGGTCGACTCACAATGCCAGGCAATTTGAAAGTCCGGTTTATTGGCATGTTATCACGATTTGCCCAAAGTACTGCTCTTGTTGATGAAGATGTAATTTTGGGTGTAGTATCAGGTCCTGAACCTCAACGGCAGATTCTTGAGTCAATGTTAGAACAACAAATGGCAGAACAGACTAAAAGATGTATAATAGTTCGCGGCATCCCTTCGGGACCGGAGAGAAAACATTCCCGGATTACCTTCATTAATCATGCGCGTGGGAGAGAACTGGGTGAGTTAATTCAGAAAGCTGCGATTGTGGTGACGCGTAGCGGATACAGCACAGTTATGGACTTAGCCAGATTAGAAAAGGAAAATGTGATTCTTATTCCGACTCCGGGCCAAACCGAGCAGGAATATTTAGCTGAAGAGTTGGACAAGCGAAAAATAGCCTTATACCAACGCCAGTCGGATTTTTCCTTAAGCTTAGCCATTCAGAAGGTTAAAGAGTATAAGGGTTTTGAAGGCATGGATTCAAAAACTAATTTGCTCAACAATGCCATTGATGAACTGCTTTAAATAAAAAATACCTGATGAATTTCTGGATTGACACGCATGCTCATATTTACTCGGATGAATTTAATCCTGACCGTGAGGATGTATTGAGTCATTGTAAAGATCTGGGTGTTGCTAGAATTTACATGCCAAACGTTGATCATACTTCTATCGATGCTATGCTGGAGGTCGAACATAAACATCCTGATCAATGTATTGCCATGATGGGTCTGCACCCTTGTTCGGTAAAAAAGGATTTTGAAAAGGAACTATATAGGGTAGAGGAGTGGCTTTCAAAGAGAATGTTTGCTGCCATTGGGGAAATGGGTACTGATTTGTATTGGGACAAAACGCACTGGGAACAGCAAACAGAAGCATTTAGAATCCAGATAGGTTGGGGAAAAAAATATAATCTTCCTGTTGTAATTCATTGCCGGGAGTCAATAGACCAAACCATTGAATTGTTAACTCCGCTGGCCGATGGAAAATTGAAAGGCGTCTTTCATTGTTTTTCAGGCAGCGTTGAACAAGCGAGGAAGATTACTTCGATGGGTTTTTATTTGGGCTTAGGGGGTGTGTCCACTTTTAAGAACGGAGGGCTGGACAAGGTAATTCCCGATCTCGATCTGGAAAATCTTGTTCTTGAAACGGACAGTCCTTATCTCGCCCCAGTGCCGCATCGCGGTAAGCGCAATTCACCAGAGTATATTCCTTTAATTGCTCAAAAGATTTCAGACCTTAAGAAAATTACCCTGGATGAGCTAAGAAGCATTACCACCACAAATGCAATTCGATTATTTAATAAATCATGAGCTATAAAAGAATAAGCATCAACACGGCATTACCCGGAAAAGCAAAATCCCGGGTGATGATCATTTACACCGGAGGAACCTTTGGTATGACGTATGATGCTGGAGGAGTGTTAATTCCTTTTGATTTTTCGCTGATCCTGGAGCAATTACCAACCCTACGCAATTTGTTCCTTGATATCACAGTAATTTCGTTTGATCAACCGGTAGATTCTTCCAATATACAACCTGTTCATTGGCAGATGATTGGGGAAATAATTTTTGAAAACTATAAAGATCAGGATGGTTTTGTGGTGTTGCATGGCACAGATACGATGGCCTTCACGGCTTCAGCAATCAGTTTCATGTTACCTGGCCTTGCCAGGCCTGTGATTTTTACGGGAGCTCAATTGCCTATTAGTGAGCCTCGTTCCGATGCACGAGAGAATTTGATCACTGCCTTGGAAATTGCATCTGCGAAAGCAGAGGGAAAACCGGTTGTGCCAGAAGTTTGCATCTATTTCGATTACCAACTTTTAAGAGGCAGTCGCTCCAAAAAAGTTGAAAGCATGCACTTCGATGCCTTTGAATCTGAAAACTATCCTTCATTAGCTACGGCTGGAGTTAAAATAGATTACAATTATGGGGCAATACACAAACCTGCCAATGAGGAGGTTAGCTTGTTAAATCGTTTTGATTCGAACATTTCAATCTTGAAATTATTTCCTGGCATCGATAAACGCACAGTTGAAGCAATCCTGAATACGGAAGGATTAAAGGCGGTTATCTTGGAAACCTTTGGTTCTGGCAATGCGCCTTCTTCACGATGGTTTATCGAAAGCTTACATTCTGCTATTAAGCGTGGTGTTTTGATTTTGAATATTTCGCAATGCCCGGGTGGCATGGTAGTTCAGGGGAGATATGAAACAAGTAAATCTCTTGCGGATATTGGGGTTATTAGTGGCGGGGATATGACTATGGAAGCAGCTGTTACCAAATTAATGGTATTGTTGGGGGAATTTGGTCTGGAAAAGACACGATTATTAATCAGTAAGTCAATGGTCGGTGAGATTAGCTTCTAAGAATATATACCAACCACATATATTCGAAAAGTAGGGTTGATAGGCTAAACGAAGCTACAACGAGAGATGCGCGTGGCAAGCGCAGTTTGTCGGAGAAGGCGGCTGACTTGTTGATTGATACTTCAAATCATTGTGTTCCTGAAGTCTTCGGTTTAAATCATTGGTTGACCCAATGTAAGTGAAATCCGAGGTAAGGCTTTTAAGAATATATACATACCACATATCTTCAAATGCGATTGGCCAGCCAAACGAAGCTATAGCGATGGTCGCGGGTGGCAAGCGCAGTTTGGCGGAGAGGGCGGGATTCGAACCCGCGATACCCTTTCAGGTATACACACTTTCCAGGCGTGCTCCTTCAACCACTCGGACACCTCTCCAAAAAAAGCCCACAAAGAAATAGATTAATAATCCTGAATCAAAGGGCTGTGTCGGTTCATTTTGATTGAACAAAATGAAATTTTTATGTGACTAACGGACATAATTGGAATTCTATGGCGGAAAGCAGAGACCTATCGAGAGAATTTCAGTTTTTTTTTCAAATTCTTGTTTGGGAATGATCAAATCAATTAAATTTGGCCACTTCAAGTATATCTAAACCTTAAACCATGAAAAAATTACTTACGATTTTCGCTTTTCTGGGGGTAATGGCATTCGGTGCCTCCAAAGCCTATGCACAAACTCAGGATTCAACACAAGCCGCTACTGAAGAAGTTGCTCCGGCTGAAACTTCCACAACTGATGAATCCGCTGTCGCAGAGGAAGAACTCTCTTTTCACCAAGGTATCAAAGAAAAATTCATTGAGGGTGGTCCTCCATTTATGTGGCCTATCCTTATCTGTTTGATTTTGGGTCTTGCCGTGGCTATCGAACGGATTATCACATTAAACCTGGCTACAACCAATACGAAAAAACTATTGAGTCAAATTGAAGATGCTCTAGCTAAGGGAGGTATTGAAGCTGCTAAAGAAGTGACTAAAAATACAAAAGGTCCTGTTGCTTCCATATTTACTCAAGGTCTTATGAGATCCTCAGAAGGTATTGATATGGTCGAGAAGTCTATTGTTGCTTATGGTGGTGTTGAAATGGCTCGCCTTGAAAGAGGATTGATCTGGATCTCATTGTTCATTTCACTCGGACCCATGCTTGGTTTCTTTGGTACTGTAATCGGGATGGTGGGTGCATTTGATGCGATTGAAGCTGCCGGTGATATTTCTCCTCAGGTTGTTGCTGGAGGTATGAAAGTGGCGTTGATTACAACGGTGGGTGGTCTTATTGTTGGTATGGTGCTTCAGGTGCTTTACAATTATCTTGTTTCCAAGATTGATAGTCTTGTGAATTCTATGGAAGATGCCTCGATCAGCTTAATAGATATCTTGGTTAAGCATAAACTTTCTAAATAATATACTATATGGAAAGTTATGATATCGGACTTTACATTGCATACGTATTAACCATTATTGCAATTGGAGCAGCCGTAGTACTTCCGCTGATTAATGCAATTAAAGCGCCTGCTGGATTGGTTAAGTCTTTGGCAGGGGTAGGAGGGCTGGTGGTTATTTTTATCATAGCCTACGCAATTTCCGGATCAGAAGTAACTACCAAAGCTGCGGCAGCAGGAGTAGATGCTTCTTCCTCCAAATTAATCGGAGCGGGTCTTTCAATGTTCTACATTGTGATGATTGTGTCTGTGGTTGGTGTAGTTTACTCTGAAATAAATAAAGCTTTTAAATAATGGCACGCAATACACCAGAAATACCGAATGCATCGATGGCAGACATTGCCTTCCTGCTTTTAACATTCTTTCTGGTTACTACAACTATGCCCAATAATAGGGGTCTTAGTATTGCGCTTCCACCACCTCCTGAGGCGACACCGCCAGAGGATGTGAAGATTCAGGAGCGTAATATGTTTAAGATTCAGATTAACTCTTCTGACGCACTACTTGTGGAAGGGGAACCCAGGGAAGATATTAGTAATCTGAAAGAAGAGATTAAAGAGTTCATTCTCAATAATGGCAGAAACCCAGCCAGTTCAGATAATCCTGAAAAGGCTATCGTTTCATTTAAGACAGACCGGGGAACAAGTCATAGACGTTTTATTGAGCTTTTGGATATTATTCAAGGAGCTTATTATGACATCTATGCCGACCAGGCTGGGGTTACAAATGCCAAGTTCAGAGATGCTGCTTCTGATTTATCAATAGCTGAGAATAAGGCGATTTATGAAAAGGGCAGAGCGGGTATTCCGCTGAATATTTCAATAGCTGATCCTTCAAAAGTTGGTAACTAAAAAAGACTATGTCAAAATTTAAGAAAAAAACGGAAGTAAAGCAGGACATACCAACCTCCTCTATGCCTGATGTGGTTTTCATGCTTTTGTTCTTCTTTATGGTTACAACCGAATTGAGAAAGACTTCTATTGAGGTTAGACAACAAATCCCCCGGGCAACCCAATTGAGAAAATTGATGCGCAAAGGATTGGTCGCTAATCTTTATATTGGTGAGCCAACAAAAGTTGCACAATTTGGTAAAGAGCCAAAAATTCAGGCGGATGATGTGTTTATTGATACAAAGGATATTATCCGTTGGGTAAATGAACAAAAGAGTAAACTTGATGAAATTGAACGCGATCAATTAACGGTAGCGCTAAAAGTCGACAAGGATGCTAAACGAGGAATTATCTCTGATGTAGAAACTGAGCTAAGAAAAGCTAACGCAAGAAAGCTACTCTACTCAGCATTGGAAGACAATGAAAGAGATAAAAACTAGTAGTTTATTTTCATGGTAATAAAATAGCCTTCCAAAAATTGGAAGGCTATTTCTTTTTTATGAGTTCAATTACAGCCTTACATAATCCGAAAACAATCAATGCCTGGTGCATGTATGACTGGGCCAATTCGGTTTATAACCTGGTTATCACCACCACCTTTTTTCCTATTTACTTTGCAGGAATTACTAAATCGGCATATGGGGAATATTCTGTGCCCTTTTTAGGTCGAACATTCAAGAATACTTCTCTCTACGACTACTCCCTGGCCTTTGCCTATCTCTCAATTGCCATCCTGCTTCCCATCCTTTCTTCGATTGCTGACTCTCGCGGAAATAAGAAGAAGTTTATGCGGTTCTTTTGCTATCTGGGGGCCATATCCTGTATGTCCTTGTTCTGGTTTAAAGGGCCACAACCAAATGTTTTGTTGGGTGTTGGCTTCTTTATATTGGCTGCCATTGGTTTTGTGGGGAGTTTAGTCTTTTACAATTCTTACTTACCTGAAATTGCAGAGCCGGAAGAAAGAGATTGGATAAGTGCCCGCGGTTTTTCGATGGGGTATGCGGGGAGTGTAATACTTCAGTTGATTGGATTTGGTCTTGTTCTCTATTTTAGTGCCCAGGGAGATCAGACTTCTGGTCCTCGTTACACGTTTTTACTAGTTGGGTTATGGTGGATAGGGTTTGCTCAGATCACGTTTGCTCACCTTCCTAATAATAAGCCACCCAAGACAAAGCGATTGAAAGAAGTTTTGCAAGCAGGCTTTGCCGAACTAAAAAAGGTTTGGGATCAGATAAAGCATCTGCCATTATTGAAATGGTTTCTGACAGCCTTTTTTTTCTATAGTATGGGGGTTCAAACTGTAATGCTCGCGGCCACTCTGTTTGGTAGCCATGTTCTGGGATTACCCACGGAAAAGCTTATTATCACCATTGTGTTGATTCAATTGGTAGCCATTCCTGGTTCTATGCTAATGTCTTTTCTTTCAGGAAAACTGGGGAACATCCGGGTATTAATGGGAGTGGTATTCTTTTGGATTTTAGTCTGCTTCTCCGCTTATAGCGTTGCCAACCTGAAAGAGGACGGAGTAAATGTGGAAATTTATTTTTATTTGCTTGCTCTGGCGGTGGGCCTGGTAATGGGTGGTATCCAATCCTTGAGCCGCAGCACCTACAGCAAACTAATGCCCGAAACGAAGGACACAGCATCATTCTTTAGCTTCTACGATGTAACTGAGAAAATCGCCATAGTGATTGGTATTTTTACTTTCGGCTACATCGATGAAATTTTCGGAATGAAAAATTCTGTCTTGATGCTGATCGTATTCTTTGTACTCGGATTCGCTGGACTAATGATGGCCAGATATCAGGAACTTCGCACTAAAGTTTAGATTAATAACGAAGGTGTTTCACCGTTACCCCGTTATTAATAAGTTGTTTCAGCGATTCAATACCGATCTTAACATGTAAGTCCACAAAGTTTGAGGTTACTACTTTATCGCTCACTTCAGTTTTAATTCCATCCACTACCATCGGCTGATCCGACACTAATAAGATTGCACCAGCTGGAATTTCATTGTAAAAGGCTGTAGAGAATATTGTGGCTGTTTCCATGTCTATAGCCATCGCACGGATCTTCCGTAAGTACTCTTTAAAGTGCTCGTCCCATTCCCAAACTCTTCGGTTGGTAGTGTAAACGGTTCCGGTCCAATAGTCTTGATTGTTATCGCGTATGGTTGTTGAAATTGCCTTCTGAAGTGCAAAGGCTGGTAAGGCAGGCACCTCTGCCGGAAAATAGTCATTGGATGTTCCCTCACCTCGAATGGCTGCGATAGGCAAGATAAAATCACCGAGGTCATTTTTCTTTTTGAGGCCGCCACATTTCCCTAAGAACAAACAGGCCTCTGGCTTTATAGCCGAAAGACAATCAATGATGGTGGCTGCATTAGGGCTGCCCATACCAAAATTGATTATGGTAATACCACCGGCTGTGGCGCTACGCATAGCCCGGTCCATCCCCTGAACTTCAACATCGTTCCACTCGGCAAACTTTTTTACGTAATTATCGAAGTTGGTTAGCAGAATGTACTTGCCAAAGTCTTCCAGTTTAACACCTGTATAGCGTGGTAACCAGTTCTCAACAATTTCTTGTTTTGTTTTCATATCAGCTATTTATCTATTTTTAACGCATGTATAAATTAAATCTCCCAGACTTTAACCCAACGTTACGTAAAGAGGAAGGCAAAGTATGGATTTTTGATATTATCCGAAAGAAGTATATCATACTAACCCCGGAAGAATGGGTTCGGCAGCATTTCATTCATTACCTAATAGATCAGTTTAACTATCCACGATCGCTATTTCGGGTAGAGAGTGGCCTGACCTACAATAAACTTCATAAAAGATCGGATATTGTTATTCACAATCGGCATGGGAAGCCCTGGATGTTAATTGAATGTAAATCCCCCGTCATTAAGTTAACGCAAAAAGCATTTAACCAGGTTGCTGTTTACAACATGACAATTGGTGCACGGTATGTAGCTGTCACCAATGGCATGGCTCAATTTTGTTTTGAGGCGATTGATAAACCGGGGAGTGAAGTAAAATTTTTAGAATCCTTCCCAGACTTTGAATAAAAAAAGCCTTCCTGGTTGGGAAGGCTAAATTCTAAATCCGGAAAAATTATTAGTTCAATACTTCCTGTACATCTACAAATGGAAGATTAAAAGAATCAGCCACCGCTTTGTAAACAACTTTGCCACCTACCACATTTAATCCCTTCTTTAAGTCTTCATTGTCTTTACATGCTTTCTTCCATCCTAAATTGGCAAGCTTTAAGGCATATGGAAGTGTTGCATTTGTAAGGGCCAGTGTAGACGTATAAGGAACTGCTCCGGGCATGTTTGCAACACAATAATGAACAATATCGTCAATAATGTACGTTGGATCTTCGTGCGTAGTCGGTTTACATGTTTCAATACATCCACCCTGGTCAACAGCTACGTCCACCAAAACAGTACCAGGCCTCATGGTCTTCAGCATATCGCGCGTGATTAGTTTAGGTGCCTTGGCTCCAGGTATAAGAACACCACCCACAATTAAATCATGAGTCTTCACCAGTTCGCGAAGAACATAATCGTTGGATGCCATGGTATGAACATTTTTAGGCATAACGTCATCAAGGTAACGCAGGCGATTCAGGTTTACATCGGTTATAATAACATCTGCACCCATTCCAGCAGCAATCTTGGCTGCATTGGTACCCACCACACCACCTCCTAAAATCAAAACTTTGGCGGGCATCACTCCGGGTACACCGCCTAATAAAATACCTCTTCCCTTAAGTGGCTTTTCCAGATACTTTGCACCCTCTTGAATTGCCATCCTTCCGGCAACTTCGGACATAGGCACAAGCAAGGGCAAACTCCTATCAGGACGCTCGACCGTTTCATAGGCAAGACAAACAGCGCCTGTTTTTATCATGGCATGAGCCAATGGCTCATAAGAAGCAAAATGAAAATAAGTAAATACAAGCTGGTCTTTTTTTATCAAGCCATACTCTTGTTCAATCGGCTCCTTTACTTTAATGATCATTTCGGCAATAGCAAAAACATCTTCCGCTTTAGGTAGAATTTTAGCACCGGCACCAATATATTCCTGGTCGCTGAAACCACTGCCTTCGCCAGCTTTGGTTTGTATATAAACAGTATGGCCTTTTCTGATAAACTCCTGTGCGCCAGCCGGTGTAACCGCTACCCGGTTTTCATTATTCTTGATTTCTTTAGGAACTCCTATGATCATAATAGTAAATTTTTATTTTAGCGATGTGATATGGATTTTAGGGTCCTTGGATCCTGAAACCATCGCAAAGATAGCATTCGGATACGATTGCGGGAGTTGTTTTATTACTTTTTGAAGAATATGAATTCAGGGTCTACATATGCCTTTTATGGCTCCTTGCGCAAGGGTATGAGATACTATGAAGAATTTAAAAATGACCTTTGCTATCATTATAGTTTTTGGTTGATGGGCTACGAAATGTATTCGTTAGGCCCGTATCCGTTTGCCATCAAATCGGATAAGCCCAAGAGTAAAATTCTGGTGGAGGTAATGAAGGTAGAGGATCGGAATGCAGAGAAGAAAATATATCAGATTGAAATGGATGCGGGCTATTATTACACCGATATAATGATTCAGAATAAATCGGTAGGTATCTTTCTCTATGAAAGAGCAGCAAATTATCCGCAAGTGCGTCACGGTGACTGGATTAAATTCTTCGGTAGTTGAGCAAATTCCCAGTATTTTATTCCGTAAAAATTTTTGCTTTGACCCCTCCTTTGATTTTGCCTATTTTTGACAATCAACCAACCCATTTACCGTGAGCCAGACAAAGACAATGGTTAGTGGATTAACCGCAAAGAAGATTTCCAGCATGCTCACAGATTATAAGTTAGCTTGTGAGAGTCGAGAAGCAAGTTTGTTGGGCCGCAAGGAAGTGTTCATGGGTAAGGCCAAGTTTGGAATTTTCGGTGACGGAAAGGAACTGGCTCAACTTGCAATGGCCAAGGTGTTTCGTCAAGGGGACCACCGTGCAGGTTATTACCGCGATCAAACCTTCATGCTTGCAATAGGTGAACTCACGCTGCAACAGTATTTTGCTCAGCTGTATGCTCATCCTGATGTTGATGCAGATCCAGCTTCTGCAGGTCGATTAATGAATGGTCATTTTGCAACGCGAATGATCGATGAGAAGGGCGCTTTCAAGAACCTCGCAAAATTAAAAAACAGCAGTTCAGACATTTCCCCTACGGCAGGTCAGATGCCACGCCTGGTTGGTTTGGCCTATGCTTCAAAACTTTTCAGAAATAATCCGGAGTTAGCACAATTTAAAGAGCTAAGTAATCATGGACGAGAAATAGCCTTTGGTACGATTGGTAATGCTTCCACTTCGGAAGGAATGTTTTTTGAGGCCATCAATGCGGCTGGGGTATTACAAGTACCAATGCTTGTTTCCGTTTGGGATGATGATTATGGGATTTCAGTGCCTAAAGAATATCAGACCACCAAAGGGAGTATTTCGAAAATTCTTGCTGGCTTTCAGCGGACAGATACCGAGAAAGGATTTGAAATTCTGACCGTAAAAGGGTGGGATTATCAGGCTCTTATTCAGATCTATGAAAAGGCCGAGAGAATTTGTCGTGAAGATCATGTGCCCGTGCTTGTGCATGTTACTGAGATGACACAACCTCAGGGTCATTCAACTTCGGGTTCTCATGAGCGCTATAAATCTAAAGAAAGACTTTCGTGGGAGGTAGATCATGATTGTATTCGCAAATTGCGATTGTGGTTAATAGAAAATGGAGTCTCGACTTCGGAAGAGTTGAGCGAAATAGAAAAGAGTGCCAAAGCCTCGGCAAAGGCTGCTAAAGATATTGCCTGGCGGGCCTTTAATGAGGAAATTCAAAAGGATCAAAGACAGCTGGAGAAAATACTTGATGCTGCTTCTGCCGAAGTAGGTGAAATAGGGGAACTACTACGCGAATTAAAAAAGACTATCAATCCACTGCGATTTGATTCAATGCGGACTGCAAAAAAGGCGATACGTTTATTGATTAACAGTTCTTCCCCTGTGCGTGAAGAGTTGAAAGATTGGATACAAAAATCTGAAGTTGAGAATCAGGAACGATTCAATTCGTTTCTGCTCAGCAACTCTGATTGGTCCGCATTGAAAGTAAAAAGTATCGATCCGATATATTCTGAAAAATCGCCACTTGTGGATGGGAGAGAGATATTGCAGGCGTGTTTCAGAGAAGCCTTAAAAAGAGACCCCCGTGTATTGGCATTTGGTGAAGACGTAGGAAAGATTGGAGATGTGAATCAAGGTTTTGCCGGATTACAAGATAAATTTGGTGAACTGCGTGTTACAGATACAGGTATCCGCGAATGTACAATCGTAGGACAAGGGATTGGTGCTGCATTGAGGGGCTTGAGACCCATTGCTGAAATCCAGTATCTCGATTATTTATTGTATGCGATTCAGATTATGTCTGATGATCTTGCCTGCCTTCAGTATCGTACGAAGGGCGGACAAAAGGCTCCTTTAATAATCAGGACAAGGGGTCACAGACTGGAAGGCGTATGGCATGCAGGTTCACCGATGGGTATGATATTGCATGCCATTCGTGGAATTCATGTTTTGGTTCCCCGCGACATGACCCAGGCTGCCGGCTTTTACAACACATTACTTCAATCTGATGATCCGGCCTTGATTATTGAATGTTTGAATGGGTATCGTATGAAAGAACGATTACCGGATAATATTAGTGAGTTCACGATTGCGTTGGGGGTACCAGATATTTTGAAAGAGGGTTCAGATGTAACAATCGTTACCTATGGTTCTATGTGCAGGATTGTCATGGAGGCTGTCCGTGATTTAGAGCGAGCAGGAATTTTCTGTGAGGTTATTGATGTTCAAACATTGTTGCCTTTTGACATCAATCATACTATTCTTGAATCAATCAAAAAGACAAACCGGGTTATTTTTGCAGATGAAGATGTACCGGGAGGCGCAACAGCTTTTATGATGCAACAGGTACTTGAGGTTCAGGGGGCCTATCGATATCTTGATGCTACCCCGAGAACCATCACGGCTAAAGAACATCGTCCTGCCTATGGATCGGATGGAGACTATTTCTCAAAACCTAATTCAGAAGAGGTTTTTGAGGTAGTTTATAATTTAATGAATGAATCGGATCCTTTGCGGTTCCCAACGATCTACTAGGATATCTTAAAGAGTAAATTCTGGAGTAAAAATCTCATTACTCTTATTGAGTGCCCGATCTTTAATTTGAATTCTTAGCTTAAGTGTTTTAATGCTAAAGAGCGCCTTAAACCCAATGGATCCCATGCTATACTTCAAACTACCTTCGAGTGGTGCTCCCGGCTCATCCTTAAAGAGTATAGGGAATCGTCCATCAAATGAGGTCCCACAGTTTGGATAGTTAAATTCTTTCGTCCAATCGAACTCAGTGAAAGTTCCATCTGGATTTTTTACCAGAAAATCCACTTCTATGTTATAATGATCAGGATTTAATTCAAAGTAAAGGGTGTCAACAAGGTTATTATTATCGGTTCTCACCTCCCAGTTAATGCAATTGTAAGGTTTAACAAATTCAGGCAATGAACTGTAGGTAGGGTTGGTTCTTTTATCCTTATAGGTAACCAGTTTGCCGTCTGGCTTTACGAAATAGAACTTATTGTTATAACAGATGTTCTCACTCACACAGCTAAGTTCGCTAGGGTCTAACCCGAGGTCACCATCGCCATCTTTAAAGGTTATTTTTAGAATCAAAGAATCTGCCTCAGCGTCAAAACCAGAGCCGTATTCTTTAAATTCAATGCTTTCAAATTCAATTTGTGGCTGAACAGGATATTCCGGTGGGTTGAAACATGCACTCAAACCCAGCGAAATAAACAGAAAAACCAACAGAATCCTTATCAAACTCATTTTCTACCTTTAGCCTTCGTAAAGTAAGCAACGCTTGAACACATTCAAAAGTTTTAAAGATTCTTTGTATTCGGTAAACGAAATCAACTTCGATGATATTGCCCTTCAACTATTTCATTTTCAAGCTGAAAATAATCCTGTTTATCACCAATATTTGCATCACCTGAATTGCAAAACAGAACAAATCCAATCGGTGGAGGAAATTCCATTCTTACCGATAAGTTTTTTTAAATCTCACATTATTAAAACAGACTTTTGGCAACCTGAAGTAACTTTTACTAGTAGTGGTACAACGGGCATGGTGACCAGCAAGCATGAAGTGTTTGATCTTGCCTTTTATTTGAATCTGTCTGAATATATTTTCACGCAATTCTATGGCTCCCCTGCTGATTATCATTTTCTGGCGCTTTTGCCATCGTACCTCGAACGAAAAGGTTCCTCACTCATTGCTATGATGGATCATCTGGTGAGGCAAAGTAATTCTGAGCATTCTGGTTTTTATCTACACAATCATGATGAATTGGTGAAAAAGCTTATGTCTTTAAAGGGTAATGAGCGCAAGGTTATTCTATGGGGCGTTTCGTTTGCACTTCTTGACCTGGCCGAATCCTATCAATTAGACCTTAGCGATTGTATTGTAATTGAAACAGGTGGCATGAAAGGACGGAGAAAGGAATGGATTCGCGAAGAACTACATAAGTATTTGGGCAATCGGTTTAGCCTGCCAGTTATTCATTCTGAATATGGGATGACCGAACTAATGTCGCAGGCTTATTCAAAGGGAAATGGTTACTATCGATGCCCACCATGGATGAAGGTGCTGATGAGGGATATTAATGACCCGTTCACAATTATAAAAGGAAGAGCGGGAGGAATTAATGTGGTTGATTTGGCAAATTTTCATTCCTGTGCCTTCATTGAAACTCAGGATTTAGGACAAATAGACCAAATGGGTAATTTTGAGGTACTTGGAAGGTTAGATAATAGCGATGTGAGAGGGTGTAATTTATTGGTTGGATAGTCGTTTTTGTCGCCCAAATGCAATTTTTCAATATAAAATTTGCAGGAATTTAAAAGATTGATATTTTTGTTCTTTACAAAGCCACTAAATATGAAGAAAATTTTAGCTTTTGCCGCTCTTCTTGCCTTTCTGACTTCATGCAGTCAGTATACATGCCCCACGTACAGCAAGAAAGAAGTGAAGAAAAACGTATCTGAGACAAAGATTTAATCTGTCTACAGGTATTTTTTTACTTCATTTGGTCCAATAGGGCCTTCGCTCATTATTATTAGCCTTTCCACAACATTTCGGAGTTCACGGATATTTCCTGTCCAATTGTGCTTTTGAAGCAATTCCATGGCTTCTTTACTCAATTCTTTCTTACGAGAACCATATTCCGTTGCGATGTCTTCAAGAAATTTGTTTACCAGTAAAGGAATATCCTCAGTGCGATCATTCAAAGAAGGCACCTTTACCACAATGACAGACAATCTATGATATAAGTCTTCGCGAAAGCGATGTTCAGAAATTTCCTTTTTCAGGTCTTTGTTTGTAGCTGCCAGCACCCGCACGTTAATAGAAATATCTTTATCACCCCCCACTCTGGTAATTTTGTTCTCCTGAAGAGCCCGCAACACCTTAGCTTGTGCAGCCAAACTCATATCACCGATCTCATCCAGAAATAAAGTACCTCCCTCTGCTTGCTCAAATTTCCCCAGGCGTTGTTTAATGGCCGAAGTGAAAGAGCCCTTTTCGTGTCCGAACAACTCGCTTTCGATAAGTTCTGAAGGGATGGCTGCACAATTAACTTCTATAAACTGGCCAGCACTCCGGGGGCTTTTTTCATGAAGTTGGCGGGCTACCAACTCTTTACCTGATCCGTTAGGGCCAGTAATGAGTACACGAGCTTCGGTAGGAGCTACCTTTTCAATCATCTCCTTAACCTCCTGCAATGAGGTTGAGTTTCCTATGATCTGGTATTTCTGAGAAACCTTCTTCTTAAGAGTCTTAGTCTCTTTTATCAAACTGTTTTTATCCAGTGCATTTCTTAAGGTGATCAGTAGTCGGTTTAGATCAGGAGGCTTTTGGAGAAAATCATAAGCTCCTAATTTTGTGGCGTCAACGGCAATTTCTGTTGTGCCGTGGGCGGAAATCATAATAAAGGTGGAGGAAATTCCTTTTGCTTTTGCTTGCTGCAATACTTCCATGCCATCCATCTTAGGCATTTTGATATCACAAAAGACAACATCATAATGATCACTTTCAAGTTTGGAAAGCCCCTCAGCTCCGTCTTTAGCTTCTTCCACGTCAAGCTTTAATTCTTTTTGATCTTTAAGAATATCTTTTAGAACAGCACGAATACTTGCTTCGTCTTCGATAAGTAATACTTTGGGCACGGTATGTTCGAATTTAAACTGAGTTGATATTTTAATTAGGGCAATTCAAAATAAATGCAAGCCTGTAAGCCGGGTTCTGTTTCCCGATAAATCGGGATGCTTATCATTTATCTGGCCCAGACGTCACCGTCAGGATCTAGCAGCCTACCCAACCCCGATGGAATGCCGAAGCATTCTTTTGAACGAGCAACTCTTAACCGGGGCCTATTTGGCCTTTCAACTCGTAAGGTTTGCCATGCATCTGAAATCACTTTCAAGACCGGTGGGCTCTTACCCCGCCTTTTCACCTTTTCCCCGGCCCGACAAGTCGGGCTGAGGTAGTTTGTTTTCTGTGGCACTATCTGTCCACTCGCCTAAGGCGAGAGGCCTTCCCGTTAGGAAGTACGATGCTCTATGTTGCCCGGACTTTCCTCCCTCCAGCCAAAGGCTGAAGAACGATAAACCGGCTTGCATTAACTGCAAATTTACGCACTTAATGTGAGATTTGAATCTGATTGATTTAGTGAATATCCGTGTCGGTTAGCTTTAACTCGTATTGATCGGCCAGATTGGCAACCTCCTGAAGCATTTCCTGGATTGTACTTTCGTTGACGGTATCCAATGCAGTAACCGCCTCAATTTGTAAGTGATTTTCAGTAATGATAAACCGGCAGTAATTAAAATAGGCAGATTGTTCAAGTAACATTTTGAAATCGATACCTGCCTTAACGGCACACACTTTTGAATTAAGTGTGATAAGGCTTCTGTTGTAGAGGTCGTTTTTTCGGATAGTCCCTACAACTGTTTGAAAGCGATTCCCGGAAACGGGTACAATGATAATGGAATGCGATGGATCATATTCGGTAAATTGCCCCCCAATCTGATCCGCATATTTTTTCATGAAAGCCGTTAAATCCATAGTGATAGTGTTTAGGTTTCCGAAATTAATAAAAGGAAGCTGATTTTTAGTTGGCCGATCAGAAATAAAAGAAGTGGGCTTTTACTTTACCTTGTGAAAATTCTAAGGTTGGTGCGGGTAATTTGATCATGTTAACCACATAGATAAGGCTATGGACAAATTTAGATTTGGATTTAATTGCGGTAAGATCAAAATCGATTCCTAAATAGAATTGGCGATAGGGGTTAAGTCCATTGCTGAGATTATCTTCCTCATTTGCATAGAGCATATCTTCAGCACCATATCCTACTGCTAAATTTAACCACCTCGGAAATTTCACAAATTTGTCTACATCAGCCGAAAGCCAATAGGTTTGCCCATTGTAATCTTTGATCATCTGTTCCATTAAGGTAGATCCGAGGGCCTCAGGTCTTTGTTCGGCATATTCTGTTCGATGGAAAGAGAACTTAGGATAGATTTTGGTTTCATGCCAGAGTGCCTGCTGGCCCAAATAAAAACCAGCACCCAGTGCATTTGCGAGTAAATCGCTGGCCGAGGCTCCGTAGCCTGCTGAGAAGCCATCCAAAACTTCGATGGACGACATTACTGCGAAACTGGTAATTGTACCTGCCAAATCAGATTTCTTTTTTGAAACGCCACTCCATTGCAAAGTGAGGGAACCAATAGAGGATAGTTGAAAAGCTGAATAAAAGTGTCCTGCTTTATCCACTTGATTCCACTCACCGGCATCATTAAAAAATTGAAATTCCTGTTTATCATATTGACTATACCAAACTGAACTGAGTCCAATCATGATTCCTGTATAGGCAACAGTTGAACCAATGATAACTGTTTTAAGCCGGGTTGGGTTAATGGTTGTAACAGTATCAATCGGTTGTGCATAGGAGGGTGGAGTTATAGTAACCAGAAGGAGAATTGAAATTAATCCTCTGATAAGAAAATTTTGAATTGGAAGGAGGCCTGCTTTAATCCGTTCCATCTTTTTCCAATATAGTCTCCTCATTGGGTGGAGTATCCTCCACTTCTTTTCTTCTTTTATTGTGAGCTCCCCGCACCAGATCTCTTAATTGATCAAAGTTTTGGGTGTGAAGCAGGCTTACTCCTGTAGTAATTGCAGTTTGTGTACCGAGGGTGTTATTAATTTGATTAAAGTTAGACCGACTGTACATTTTTACCTTGAATTTACCATCGGGAGTAAGTACGTAATCAATCGTCCAGTCACCCAGCATATTGGCAAGCTCTGATTGATTGTATTGGTTATTGAATGTACCATCGCGGGTTACCCGCAACCTTCCATTCAAAAAAGAATAAGATAATCTCAACTGAAACGTATTGAAGGCCTCCTGGTCCAGCGATCCTAAGTCCAGATCAATTTCCAGATTTTGATCTACTTGTGTAAGCCAATAGCTTAATTGATTCGAGAGAAGTTCGCTTACGCTATTAGAAATCGAACCACTTGTACTAAAGGCATCTGGTGGCGAGAACCTTCTCAAAATCAGCAGACTGAATACCTGTCGGTTTAATTCCTGTTCATCTAATTTTGCTTTAAAGGCTTTGAAATAAAAATCAAGTTGTATCAAGGTACCATCATCGGTGGTAACGTTATTAGGCAAATCTTTTGCGACAATGTCAAAAACGATTATTGGAGAAAGCATCGGGCCATCCAGCTTAAGTAAAACTTCAACCGGATATTTTCTTCGTACCTGAGGAGAAGACAAAACGCTTTCGCTTTGGTTTGGTAAGATAGGGCCTAGTGAAGCCATTTGTCGGTAGCTGGCAGTCAGATTAAGAACTCCAGCATAAGGATCACCGAACCAGCTTATACGACTGCCTTTGGTGATCCGGAATTCCTTGTTAATGATGTCATATAAAGTAAAATTGTAGAAGCCCTGTTCAAATTCATAAAGTCCGAACATATTGAATTCGCCTTTGGTATCAATTTGTAATTTGATATCACCATTTCCATATCCACGCACAATATCCCCCGCCTTAATGTCAAAGATAATTTCGGTATAGGCATCAGGAGTGATATCGAGGTTCAAGTCAAGTATAATTCCTGAGGGCTCATCAGAGATTTTTTTCTTTTTCTTCTCGGTAATATTTCGAAGTGAATCATTGAAATGAACAAAAGAAATAAAGTCACTCTTCTCCACTGATTCGGTGCCGCTGATAGGAATGAAGACGCGCGTGTTTTTTGAAGTGCGGGCCGTAGCCGAGATTTTCATGTTTGCAAGCGGACCAAACATATTGAGTTTGCCGCTGCCATAGGCTTGACCGTAAAATAGACTGTTATCTTTTGAGGTCGTGTTGAGTACTTGAAAATTGGCAAAAGTTGCGTCCAGGTTTATCCTGAATTTTGTATAGTTACGATGAGTCAGATAGCCATCCAGGGAACCTTGATTTCTCAACCCATCGTATAAGGTGAAGTCTTTAAATATTATTTGATTGGGAGTCATCCCTAAGGTACCTTGAAACGTATAGAGCGTTTTCAGGTAATCAATCATGATTCGACCACGTTCAATTTTTCCCTCACCCTGAATCAGAGGTTGACTAAACGTGCCTGTAATTTCATATAATCCCGATAACATACCATCCATTTGTGAAAAGATTCCTTTCAGGAATGGTTCTATAAGTTTGATGTTTGTTTCTTCAAGCTTGGCCGTTAAGTAAAGGGGTTTTTTATTTGCCTGGTTATAAAATCCGGTCAACGTTAAGGTTCGCTTCTCCAGCCGATCTATTAATAAGTTAATATCAAATTGTTTCTCTTCCTGGTTCCAGATGTTAGTACCCGATACATCGCCCACCAGAAATTTGTCAACTGTAAGGTCTTTGATTGTCAGATTGTTTTGCAGGTAAAAATCTTTGTAGACATCCTTAACTTCTGCACGACCATTTACAATCCCACTTAGCGATGAACTGCTGATTGTATTCAAGATGTCAAGATTAAGGTCAGTAAGTGTTAGACTCAACGATTGGTTTGGGTCTTGTGAGACAACGCCATCCAATAAGATGGATTCTTCGCCATTAAATAATTTAAGATTACTAATCATCCATTCCTTACCCTTCATAAGGGTGTAATTCTGTGGACTAATCAGCCACTCTTCTTCCAAGACATGAATACGTGTTGGAAGAATTTTTATACGGGTACTATCACTTAAAAAATCAATCTCTGATTGAAGGCGAACAAAATTTGTGGTGCCTTCCTGATCAAAATCTATATTCAGATCTATGTGATCCTCATCCCAAACGGCTTCCGAAAAAAGATCTTTGGTGATAAAGGTCTTGGTAATCTCCTGACGTTGCGAATTAACAGAGAGCACAGCCAACACTCGCATGCTGTCGCGTAATTTAGAACCCGAAAATTCAATTTCCGTATTGATGAATTTTTTTCCCTGATAAGTGATGGTATCAAGTTGAGTGAAGGCTTGAAGTCGGGATGTAAAGCCATTATTAAAAGTCCCTTCAATTTGTGTTTCTCCGGAAAGCGATATTCCAAGTTTAGCTAGCGTAAATACTGGATTTATGTCTTTAAGATAGATTGAAAATTTGGCCTGATATTCCTGGCTGTTTTTTGACTTGGCGGTATAGTAACTGTTTAATTCTTCTTTGTTATTTCTAACATTAAGCTGAAATTCATGAACAAGTCTTTGAAGATCATTGAAAAGAGTGGAATAATAGAAATTACCGGTCAGATCGGCATTGGCATGTGAACTTCGAAGTTGCAAGTTGTGTGTATTATCTTTCAGAAAGGAGTTTATGGAAATTGAATCAATGGATAGTGACCTGTCTTTATACTCGACATAGGCATCTCGTAAAATGATTTTTCCAAATAAGCTATCTAGCTTCAACCCTTTCGTGTCAACATCTATCGAAGAGCTTATGAATAAATGTTCTTTTGTCAGGCCAATTTTCTGAGTAAATAGAGTATCAAGTTTCGTTTTTACATTAATTAGCTCTTGTCCTTTGCGTATATTGATGGAGCCTGTAGCATTTAGTTTTAGATTAGGATCGTCAATGATAAGTGATCCACTAAATAATTCTTTTGCAAAGCGGGCATCGGTTGTTATGTTCACATAGTTATAAAAACGAATCCCGATCGAGCTAATCTTTCCGATCAGGCTAAAATCTGCAGTTTCCTGAGTAAGTCCTTTCCCGTCAATTTTTCCATTCAGGCTAACCTTTTGAAATGACATGGTATCTCGTAGAACCATACCAAGGTCAAAATTGTACAGATTCAGATTTCCACTATAAGTGGATTGATCGATATACTTCTGATCGATTTTTAAGTTGATATCAGATTTTATTTGTCCGAACCTGCCCTGGAAATTTCCATTCGCCACAAAGTCATTCATAAACCCAGTGAACTTTCCGGTTAACTGAAATTTTCCCAGGGCTGATAGTCTGTTAAATACATTTTCCGGAAACAAGAAGGCGAGATTTTTGATGTCGATATCCCCATTCTTGATATCCAGATTAATGAATGTTTCATTTACAGATGGGAGTCCGTCCAATTGAAGTTTGCCTTTGATTTTTGTATTACCCAAAGTGACATCCATATTTTGATATGTGAATCGAGATACCTTACCGCTGATAGTGCCATTCAGGTAAAGTGTTTCGGGTAATGGTTTTGATCCGGGCGTAAACAATACCAGATCAAGTGGATTGAGTACTGCATTGCGAAGCATCAACTTCATATTTACCCGGTTATTAAAGTCATTTAAGTCGACTAGACTTTGATACTTAAAAATCAGGGTATCAGAAATTTTACTTTCGCCAAGGCGTGCGTTGAGGCCCAGGAATTCCATTGAATTCTGCGATAGCCGGAAAAATGTGGATAAGTTATGAATAGGTAAATGGCAGTTTTTTTCTTCTGCTATCAATGTATTGAGATTGAATTGAATGGTATCTCCGATTACGTTGAAATTGTTGGCTTCGGCTTCATTAATCTGGAGCAGAATGTGATTGTAGTCAAAAGCATTTTTAAGCGAATCTTTTAAGGGATCGTTTAATCTGAATTCCGTTTGGTGAATTACAATTTCACCAATATTTACTTTTGCAGATCCGCCTTGCCCTTTACCTGAAGCGAACTGTTTACTGATTTCTAAAATAAATAAATTGATGTTCAGATCGCGGGTCGAATCTGAAAATGGAATTTTTACCAGGTTTACACTGCCTGCTTCCAGCGTAACGCCATCAATATTTACATTATTATTAGCGAGTAGTGTGGATAGGCTAAAGTTGACCTGAAGTTTACCAGCCTCAATCATTCTATTTTGAGCAGGGTCTTGGATTATCAATCCTTCAATTTCCAGACGATCGTACCAGACCAGGTAAATACTTTCATAGGTAACGTCAAATCCTGATACTTTAGAAAATGATGATGTTACCCGATGTACCAGGTTTTCTTGCACTAAGGGTATCTGAAGAAGAGTAAAGCCAATTACAGTAAATAGGAGGAGAAAATAGACCCCGTAAAGCAGGATCTTTTTGAACCAGTTAAAAGCGCGATTTTTGATAACTTGCAGTTTCATTTACTAAAAAATGCAGCCTGTAATTCTTGCCATCGAGTCTTCCTGTGATGAAACTTCAGCTTCGGTTATACAACATGGCAAGGTACTTAATAATGTAATTGCCTCACAAACAGTGCACCAGAAATATGGAGGGGTAGTGCCTGAACTTGCTTCGCGGGCTCATCAGCAACACATACTTCATGTAGTAAACGAGGCAATGACATCAGCCGGTATTCATCAAACCACATTAAATGCCATCGCCTTTACTCGCGGGCCGGGCCTATTAGGCTCATTGTTAGTGGGTGTTTCTTTTGCAAAGGGAATGGCTGTAGCTCTGGGTGTACCACTCATTGAGGTGAATCACATGGAAGCCCATGTTTTGGCACATTTTATTGCTACTCCTAAGCCTGTTTTTCCTTTCCTTTGTTTAACGGTAAGTGGTGGCCATACTCAATTGATTCTAGTGAAGGATTATCTTGAAATGAACGTTATTGGTGAAACCCGAGATGATGCTGTGGGTGAAGCATTTGATAAAGCTGCCAAAATGATGGGCTTTCCTTATCCTGGAGGTCCTTTGATCGATCAATACGCCAGGCTAGGTAATCCGAATGCGTTTCAATTCCCTCATACTTCAATACCAGGTCTTGATTTCTCATTTAGCGGAATTAAAACCGCATTCCTATATTTTCTTCGGGATCAAAAAGCAGTGAACTCCAACTTTATCGAAGAAAATCGAAATGATATCTGCGCCAGTTTGCAAAAGCATTTGATTAAAATGTTAATGCAGAAATTAAAGCTGGCAACCGAAGAAACGGGTATCAGGCAAGTAGCTATTGCAGGGGGAGTTGCGGTTAATTCAGAGTTGAGAAAATCCCTTCAGGAATATTCTGAGCGATTTGGGTGGACTACTTTCGTTCCGGATTTTCAATACTGTACTGATAATGCGGCCATGATAGCAATTGCTGCTCATTATAAATTCCTTCAAAAGAAGTTTAGTAGCCTGGAAGTAGCACCACTAGCAAACCTGGCAATAGGCGATTGATATGAAACTGATTTTTAAACCAGGCGATAAAAAACAGTATTTAAAAAAAGTGGGTGAGGCCGATTTAGCGACTTTTCATGGAGAGGTTTTACATCCTGTTTATTCTACCTTTGCCATTGCCCGTGATTTTGAATGGTCTTCGCGGTTGTTTTTTCTTGAAATGAAAGATGACGATGAAGAAGGAGTAGGTACTTTTTTGAGTATAGAGCATAAAAGCCCAGCGAAAGTTGGAGAGGAAGTAACCTTTACGGCAACCATTGAGGCTATAAAAAGCAATGAATTAATTTGTACCATTGAAGCAGCCTGCGGAAATCGGGTGGTTGCAACGGGAAAGACGGGTCAGAAAATGTTTAAGAAGGAGAAATTAAAAACTCTGTTTAACTTAAGTTGATAATACAAGTAGTGTATGGCGGAGAAGAGGTTTTCGAGTGATATAAATATCCGTAATCGGCATGCTACGTTTCAATATGAATTGCTGGATAAGTTTATAGCAGGCATTGCTTTACGCGGAACCGAGATCAAGTCTATACGCGAAGGAAAGGTTAATTTACAAGACGGATACTGCTATTTTAGCAATGGTGAAATATTTACAAAAGGAATTAACATTACACCGTATGCGCAAGGCACACATTACAATCATGAGGCCGCCCGTGAACGAAAACTCTTGATGAAAAAGTCTGAGTTAAAAAAACTGGAATCCAAAGTAGAAGAAAAAGGTTTGGCATTAATCCCTATACGAATTTTTATTAATGACAGAGGGCTTGCTAAATTGGAGATTGCTCTGGCAAGAGGAAAGAAGACTCATGATAAACGAGAAGGAATTAAAGAGCGGGATATTAAGCGTGAATTAAGCAGAATAAAAATAGGCTAACGCATTTTACATGGAAGTACTTGGTTACGGAGTCTGCAGATTATCACTGGTTTCAGTTCGCCATGCTCCGCAAGAGCATGCTCCATTGACTACGCAACTTTTATTTGGCGATCATTATGAAGTATTAAATGTACCAGATCATAAAGATTGGGTTTTCATCCGAATTCACTTTGATGGTTCTGAAGGTTGGATTGAAGCAGGACAACACCACGGCATTACCCATGAATATTTTGAACAGATCAATCATGCTAATTTTAAAATCACGACTGATATTACATGCAGTATTCTCTTTAAGAAAAGTCCATTAACTATTTTAATAGGAAGTATTGTTCCTATATCAAATTCTGAACTTTTTAAACTGGAGGAGCAATTTGCATTTAATGGGGAGTCTAAAAGCCTGGGACAAAAACGTGAATATGAGTTTTTGAAATCCATAGCGCTAAAATATTTAAATGCTCCATACCTGGCGGGTGGCAAAAGCCCATTTGGTGTGGATGCGGCTGGATTTGTTCAAATGGTTTTTAAAATTGCAGGGTATGTTCTGCCTCGTTCCCTTGACAAGCAAATTATGGAAGGGAAAAAGGTGAATGGATTAGACGAGACTCGCTCTGGTGATATAGCTTTTTTTAAGCAACAATCCGGTAATAAGTTGCATGCAGGAATCATTCTTGAAGATCAAAAGATAATTCATGCCGATGGTAAAGTTCGGATAGATCACATTCTGGAAGATGGAATTTTGCGTACGGAATCAAAAATTTATACACATTCTTTAATTGAGATCAGGCGGATCTTCAATCCGATGTAATTTAAGTCCCCAGAATGGGTTTTTTGAAATCTTGATAAACCCAAAGTTTGGGGTTATCTTTCACAGCATGAATAACAGGGTTTTGGTACTCAATCAGGACGACAGTCCGCTCATGGTTTGTTCCGTGCAGCGGGCTTTTGTGTTGGTGTACCTCAACAAAAGTGAACTTGTTCGCCCGGCTAATGGGTATAGAATAAACTCTGTAACACAGTCCTTTCCCATGCCTTCGGTGATTCGATTGAATAGGTATGTTCACGCACCTTACAAAGGGGTGAGCCTTACCCGCCAAAATGTTTTTAAGCGTGATAATTTCGAATGCCAGTACTGTGGCACACGAAGAGATTTAACGTTGGATCATGTTATACCAAGTTCGCGCGGAGGCGCCCACACCTGGACTAATCTTGTTACGGCTTGCAAGCGGTGTAATGCAAAAAAAGGTGACTTCACGCCCGAAGAAGCTCAAATGGTTATGAAGCGCAAGCCTTATAAACCTTCCTATGCACTCTTTTTGCGCGATAACAATAGTCCGCACAATGAGTGGGATGATTTTTTGGATTGAATATTAATTACTTTGGACTGATCAAAGTCATAGTTCTTTTCAACCAAGGTTTATTACTTTATTGTGAGACGAAAATCGCCTTCAGGCTTATAGGTCTGATTGTTTTAATTAATCTCACCATCATGAATTACTATAAAATATCGAATGAGAAGAAGATGGATCGGCATCTTCTTGATTTGGCACATGCGTCCATAGCAGGCGCAAGCGATGGTCGTATCTCCGTGAAGGATGCTCAGGACTTACTCGCAGCGGTTAAGGATGGAAATGTTTTCACCGATGTGGAAAGAGACACGGTGGATCACATACTTGCCACTTTTCATTGGACCGAAAAGGCGAGGGACTGGTTCCTGAAGGAATTATATAGTTGGAGAAAGGCAGCGCATGCACAACATCTTAAACCGATGACGCCACTCGAACTTTCAAATCAACATTTTTCAATGTCCGATGCCCTGTTAAGTAATGAAGAAAGATTAGTCAGGATTCACGACCTTAAAACCGCGATGAACGAAACGAATCAGGATCATGATGATATTGGAATAATTGTCCATCTGGCCAATGGAGATCGGGTAGAAGTGCTATCTAATTTTATTGAATTGAGTGGAGATTTTGTTGAACTGAAAGGTGGAGTCACGATCCCAATCCGAGCCATTGAAAAGGTGGAAATTTAGAAGTTTAATGTAAAGGTAGTCTTCACGTCAGGTTCAGATTTTACCGTTAAAGATCCGTTATGCATTTGCATAATTTGTCTGGATAATGCTAGTCCAATTCCAGAACCTGATTTCTTTGTCGTAAAAAAGGGAATAAAAATCCGTTCAATGGCCTCCGGAATAATACCCGGCCCGTTATCAGATACTTCAATTATTACCGCATTGTCATTATAGGTTCCTGTTAACTCAATTTTAGCATTTGGCAGATTCTCCAAAGCTTCAATGGCATTCTTGATCAGATTAATTAGCACTTGTTCAATCATTTCTTCATCGGCCTGAATGGTCAGATACTCAGAATCACTTTTATAGCTGAATTGGATAGATGTTTTTTTGAATTCTGGCTTAAGGAGTTGTGCTACTTTTTCAATTAGATCTTTCACACGAATATTCTTGATTTTAGGCTGAGGCAGCGAGGTGTATTCGCGATAGGCATCAATAAACTTGATCAATCCCTTGCTTCGGCTTTCAATTGTATTTAATCCCTCTCGTAAATCTTCAGCTCCTTCTGTTTTTAATTCATAGTTGTCTTCTTTTTTAATCAGATCTTGTTCAAGAATTTCCCGCAGTGTGGAGGTGAGGGATGAAATAGGGGTAATGGAATTCATGATCTCATGCCTTAATACCCGGGTCAGGTTTTGCCAGGCTTCGAGTTCCTGTTTCTGAAGTTCGGTTTGAATATTTTGAAGCGTTACCAGCTTTACCGTGTTTCCACGAATTCTTAATTCTGTAGCCTGCAGAGTAAGCAAAAATTCATTGCCTGCTTTATAGAGGGTGCTTTTACCGGATTGTACATCCATTAGTGCTTCATGCAATTTAGGATTCTTATGAACCAATTCATGAATATTCTTCATGTTGGCAATACCAATAAACCGTTTAGCATTAGCATTCATCAATTGTACTTGTCCCTCCGGGTCGAAGGAGATAATACCCGTTCGTACTTGTTGCACAATTGTATTTAAATACTGCCAATGTTCCTCTTTTTCAGTTCGGGCTTTGCGAAACGCTTCAAGTACTTCGTTGAATGCTGAATTGAGTTCGCGAAAACTCTTGCCTAACTTATTGTCGTTTGCAAAACCAGAAATGAAATCAGAATATTTAACGGATTCCAAAAACCGGGTAAGTTTACGATTGGTCTGAGAAGTGAAGCGATACAGCTCAATGAGTTGTCCTATGATGATCACCAACGTGAGTGCAGCGGCAAAGATCATATTCGGCTTGCTCACCATGTAAACAAATAGCGACATGGTAATCCCTAATAAGATTACTCTAAAGGCAACCCGAAAGCGAAAGTCGTTAAAGGCCATGCTTTTCTAATCTGCGATAAAGTGAGGATCGCGTAAGTCCTAATTCGGCAGCAGCCTGAGTGATATTTCCATTATATTTTTTCAACACTTTACGAATAAGCAGTTTTTCTACTTCATCGAGGTTAAATTGATCGAGATTGATTTGTTGGTCGCTTTCGCGGGGAGTAGATACTGCGAAATTGAAATCCTCAGGCTGTAATACCGAAGAGTTACTTAAAATTATTGCACGCTCAAGGGAGTGTTGCAGTTCGCGAATATTTCCCGGCCACGGGTGTTTTGTCATGCGGGTCATAGCCCCTTCACTTATTTTGGTAATATTTTTTCCATATCGGGAAGAATAATGTTTAAGAAAGTGATGAGCAAGCAAAGGAATGTCTTCAATCCGATCCCGCAATGGCGGAATTTCGATTTCAATCGTGTTGATTCGATAAAGCAGGTCTTGTCGAAACCGGTTTTCTTTTACCATTTCATAGAGTGGCAGGTTTGTGGCACAAATCAACCGCAGGTCTATGAGGGTTTCTTTATTTGATCCTACCCGGCTTACTTTTTTATTTTGAATGGCGGTAAGAAGTTTTGCCTGCAACGGCATAGAGAGATTTCCGATTTCATCCAGAAATAAGGTGCCTTGGTTAGCAAGCTCAAACCGACCAGCACGATCTTCTTTTGCATCCGTGAAGGATCCTTTTTTATGACCAAATAGCTCGCTTTCAAAAAGTGTTTCGGTTATCGATCCTAAATCCACGCTTACAAAAGATTCTGTTTTACGAGCTGAGTTTCTATGGATTGCGCGCGCTATTAATTCTTTTCCGGTTCCATTTTCTCCCAAGATCAATACGTTCGCATCGGTTTGTGCAACGCGTTCAATAGTTTGAAAGATCCGCTGCATTACCTGGCTTTGTCCGATTATGTCGCTGTATTTTTCATTAATGGATTGATTAATCTCTTCGTTCTTCGTTTTCAGAGTCTGCACCTGGTCACGCGATTCGCGTAATCGCATGGAAGAATAAATTGTAGCCAGTAACTTCTCATTCTCCCAGGGCTTTAAAACGAAATCAGTAGCCCCGGCTTTAATTGCTTTTACGGCCATCTGCACATCGCCATAAGCGGTAATAAGAACAACCACTGCTGATGGATCAATGCTCAGAATTCTTTCAAGCCAATAATATCCTTCGCTGCCACTGCTTACATCTTTTGTAAAATTCATGTCGAGCAGGATCACATCGTAATCTTCATTTCCCATCAGGCTTGGGATAGCCTCGGGGTTCTTCTCAATATCTACCTGAGCTACGTGGCGCTTCAGGTACATTTTAGCTGCTTTTAAAAGATCTTCGTTGTCATCAACGATTAAAATTTTGCCATGCTTGGATTCTGACATAGAGTTAAATTCAATTTAGCCTGTCCGCAAGCGGGCAATATTAGTACCGAAATCGAGATATGCATTTATTGCCCGAATTCGCAAGACTGACTTTTCAAAGATAAATATTCTTGTCCGTATACGGACAGATACGTTCACATGTGAACTAGAAAAATAAAAATTCTACTAAAAAAGCAGCTTTTTCCCGTCAATTCCCGTTGGCACGCTTGTTGGCAAGTGCAGGGAGGATTTATTATGTAACAGTTTTTACACCGAGTTAAAAGCACCAATGGACAAGAAGATTGCAAAGAAGACCTGGACCTTGAAGCGAATTGCTACGTATGGCGGAATTGCCCTGATCGTTACTTTTATTGGCTATCAATTTATTTTTGCCGACCGCAGATCGACTTTTAAAACAGATAAGGATAAGCTCACCATCTCAACGGTACAGCGCGGTGAGTTTAAAGAATTTATTCCGCAAACAGGGACAGTGGAACCCAGTCGTACTGTTTACCTGGATGCCATTGAGGGCGGAAATATCAAACGCATTGTTAGCGAAAGTGGTAAGATGCTGAAGCAGGGCGATGTTATTTTGGAACTTACGAACCTGAGTCGTGAGCTTTCGGTGTTGCAGCAGGAAGCATCCTTCAACGAAAGTATTAACCGTGCGCGAGAGACTAAGTTGAATATCATGCGTAACGATTTGGATCAGCGTCAGCAATTGGCATTGATAGATAATCAACTGGCTATACTGGAGCCTCAGTATATACGTCAAAAGCAACTTTATGAAAAGAAGTTGATAGCCAAACAGGATTTTGAAAGAACAGAAGCAGATTATAAATACAATATCGAACGAAAGAGAATTACCTATGAAGTATATAAAAACGATTCGATCGATCGTATTCGACAACTAAAGGCGGTTTCGAAATCAGAAAGTCAAATGACATTAAGCCTTGAAGGTGTAGGGAAAATTCTGGATAATCTGATCATTCGCGCTCCTATTGACGGACAACTTTCAACTCCACATTGGGAGATTGGTCAGGCTGTAAATCAAGGCCAGCGATTGGGGCAGGTGGATATTGTTGGAAGTTTTAAAGTACGAGTGCCTATTGATGAATTATATCTTCCAAAAATTTCAGTGGGACTACCATCTACAACAAGCTTTGCCGGCAAGGATTATCGATTGGTGATCACCTATATATATCCAACTATTCAAAATGGAAGATTTGAAGTGGATATGAATTTTGAAGGTGAAACCCCACAGGGTATCCGAAGAGGCCAATCACTCCGTTTGCGAATTGAATTGGGCCAGGCTTCAGAAGAATTGCTTTTGCCTGTAGGCGGATTTTATAAGGATACAGGTGGTAACTGGGTTTTTGTGCTGGACAACGATAATAAGGCAGTGCGCAGAAATATTAAACTTGGCCGGAAGAACACAGAAAACTTTGAAGTACTGGAAGGATTGCAGCCAGGCGATCGGGTAATTACTTCGTCTTACGAGAATTTTGGCAACAATGAGGTTTTAATTCTCAATTAATGCAACTATTTGTAAGAACTGGCGTCTAATACAGAGAAAAATGAATACTAAGAAGGTAACCTTTGATAAAAAATAAAGTAACCCTTAAAACTATACTCCCACACACATCATCTAACATTAAACCGAACAGGTCATGATCAAATTAAAAAATCTAGAAAAAGTTTACACAACGGAAGAAGTAGAAACTACTGCCCTCAACAACATCAACCTTGAAATTAAGGACGGTGAGTTTGTAGCTATTATGGGGCCATCAGGATGTGGTAAGTCAACCTTACTTAATATCCTTGGTTTGCTCGATAATCCTTCTGGTGGCGAATACCATTTTGGTGAGCACGAAGTAGCAAAATACTCAGAACGCCAGCGTGCACAATTGCGTAAAGGCTCAATCGGTTTTGTGTTTCAGAGTTTTAACCTGATTGATGAGTTAACCGTGTTCGAGAACGTAGAACTTCCTTTGCTTTATTTGAAAGTACCTTCCGAGGAGCGCAAAAGACGTGTTGAAGAAGTACTTGAACGTATGAATATCATGCACAGAAGAAATCACTTCCCGCAGCAATTATCGGGTGGTCAGCAACAACGCGTTGCTATTTCACGTGCCATTGTAGCTAAGCCGAAGGTAATCCTGGCGGATGAACCTACGGGTAATTTGGATTCTGCCAATGGCGAAGAAGTGATGAAACTATTATCGCAATTGAATGAGGAGGGAACCACCATTGTGATGGTAACCCACTCACCGTACGATGCCAATTATGCACATCGCATCATTAACCTCTTCGATGGTAAGGTGGTTACCGAGAACATCAAAGAGCAGTTTCATATTTAATAGATTAAAGATTTCAGGGAATTCATTTTCCTGATTCGTTCTTCATAGTTTAGGTTTAGGTTAGAATATAAGCCCCTTCTGTTTTTCAGGATGGGCTTTATTCTTTTATGGAATAGTAGCTGAATAAAACTGAACAGGCACGTGTACACTTTTGAACATAATCGTACCGAAGCCAGAACTATCATTGACTATTTGAATATTGTTTCTTCTGTTTTTCCGGAATTCATCAGCTGGCATATTTCTTGACCGGTGCCATGCAACCTTCAACACGCTTATCCGTCCTTGTCAAGTAATCACCACCCTCATGATCAAAAACTACTTACTCATCACACTCCGTAGCTTAGCCAAGAATAAGCTCTTTATTTTTATCAATGTATTTGGCATGGGTATCGCCATTGCTTGTTGTATAGTGGCCTATGTTAATTGGGAGTTTGCTGCCACCTGGGATTCAAAGCACATAAATGCCGATCAGATTTATCGCGTACAATTGGTAAGAGATTTCCAGGGTCGTACCGAGCGTTATGGAATGGCGCCTATGCCTCTTGGAAATTTTGTAAAGCAGAATTTCAAAGAAGTCTCAAAGGTAGTTCGGTATACATCTTCCTATTGTGATATCCGAATAGGAGAAGAAGTATTTGGTACGCAAATGGTGTTTGTCGATTCTGGCTTTTTCGATTTGTTTACCTATGAACTTAAGTATGGTACGTTCCCTGATTTCTATGATAAAAGCAAAGTATTTATCAGTGATGAAGTCGCATTAAAGTATTTTAATCAGGAAGATGTGGTTGGTCGCACCATCACGCAAATCGTTCTTGGGAAGGATGGTGTGCGCAGACCTAAAGAGTTTATCATTGGCGGAGTATTTAAACAACTGCCACAAAATTCAAGTTTTCGGTTTGAAGTGGTAACGCTGTTTGACAATTTCTGGGATATCAATCTCGACCCGGATATGAGCGAGTCGAGCTGGAAGCGCTGGAATACTTTATTTATTGAAATCAAAGACCAGTCGGCTGTTGCATCAGTAACCCAACAACTTCAAAACTACATTGAACCTCAAAATAAGGCCCGTGAAGACTTCAAGGTAACATCATATTACCTCGAGAACTTCAACGGAATGATGCAACGCAACAGGGCGAATCCCCGCGTTAACAATGACTGGCTTTATGGGGGTATTCCATCTGAAGCCGTTACACTTCCGGCTATAATGGCGGGGCTTCTTCTCTTATTGGCTTGCTTCAATTTTACAAATACATCTATTGCTATTTCAAGCCGAAGGCTAAAAGAGATAGGTATACGTAAGGTTATGGGTGGTATGCGTAGCCAATTGGTGTTTCAGTTCTTGGGCGAAAATTTAATTCTTTGCTTTCTTGGTTTAGCGGCAGGCTTGCTCATTGCCGAGTGGTTAGTACCTGCCTACGATTCACTTTGGCCCTGGCTTGAATTGAATTTAAGTTATTCAGAGAATATAGGATTTCTTGCATTTCTTTTTGTTCTCTTGTTGTTCACTGCAATCATTGCCGGTGGATACCCATCATTTTATATTACTTCTTTTGAACCTGTTTCTATTCTGAAAGGCAGGGCAAAATTTGGAGGTACTAATTGGTTTACCCGTTTTTTATTAGGTGGGCAATTTGTAATCTCAATCCTTTCCATCATTATGGGCGTAGCCTTTTACAACAATGGTGAGTATCAAAAAGATTATGATCTAGGCTTTGCAACAAAGGGTGTAATCTCTGTTTGGGTTAATAATGAAGGTGGATACAATACGTATCGGGATGCATTATCCTCTAACAAAGATATTCAGTTGATAGCCGGCACACGCCATCATGTGGCTAATGCCTGGTACAACGATCCTGTCAAGTATGAGTCCTTAGAACGGGAGGTGGATATCTTTGATATTGGCGATAATTACTTTGAAGTAATGGACATGAAATTGGTTGCAGGTCGAAATTTTTTGAAAGATTCCGAAACAGACCGGAAGGAATCTGTTTTAGTAACCGAGGAGCTTGTAAAGGAATTTGGCTGGACGGATAACCCTATTGGCAAACGAATGGTATGGATGGATACAGTGCAACTTTATGTTGTTGGAGTTGTGAAAAATATCTATGCCCGTGCATTGTGGGAACCGATTCAACCCCTTATGATTCGCTATTCTTCACCAGATAAATATCAACAGGTAGTTGTGAGAACAGATCCTAAGAAAATAGTATCAGTCGATGAATTTATGGAGAAGAAGTGGAAAGAGGTTTTTCCCAACACCGTGTATAACGGACAAATGATTGATGAAGAGCTTCAGGAAACAGCGGAGATCAATAATAACATTGTAACTATGTTTGGATTTCTAGGTTTTTTTGCCGCCTTAATGACTGGCATTGGCATGTTTACATTGGTATCATTAAATATTGTTAAGAAGATGAAGGAGATAGGGGTTCGGAAAGTATTAGGCGCTTCCATTTTCAACATTGCCCGGGTAATCAACTTTGAATTTGTTGTTAATCTTGGAATAGCTACTTTAATTGGAGGTGCAGCAGGTTATTATATGGCCGATTCGCTCATGGATTCAATCTGGGAGTATTACCTGAAAATTGGTGTGGTCAGTCTTACAGTTTCAGTATTAGCTATGCTGTTTATTGCAATAGCCTCCGTAGGGTACAAAACAATAAGCACAGCCTCGCTAAACCCAACTAAAACATTAAGAGACGAATAAGGAAGAGGTCATTACTGAAAGCTAAATACCTAAAATCGGATGAATACGTTCAAATATTATGATCTGACTGTAACATTTTATTTTATTACTGCGTCTAATCGATACCAGCCTGAACCACTTGTGCATTATCGATCTGATGTACAGCCTATTTTCTGATTTTGCCATCTGAATAAAATGACTAATACCCATGCTTAAGAACTACTACAAAGTTGCTATTCGCAACATCCTCAAGTACAAAATGTTTTCTGCAATAAACATTTTAGGAATGACCATTGGGATAACTTCCTGCTTAATGATCATTCTATATGTTACCCATGAGTTAAGTTATGATAAATTCAATGTTGACGCTGACAGGATTTACCAGGTAGGATTAAATGGCAAAATTGGAGGTCAGGACATCCGTGTAGCAAATACTTGTCCACCCATGGCTGAGGCTTTGGTGGCGGATATTCCGGAAGTTGAATCGGCTACGCGCATTGCTTCTATGTTTGGCCAGCCCGTGGTGCGCAATGGCGAGAAGATTTTCTCTGAAGAGAAAGTCTTTTTTGTGGACTCTAACTTCTTTGAGTTTTTTAGTTATAAGTTGAGGGAAGGGGATATCAAAGCGGTATTAAGTGAGCCCAATACCGTGGTACTAACGGAGCGCATGGCGAAGAAGTACTTTGGTGAAGAAAATCCAATGGGTGGTTTGTTGGTGATTGGAAATGAAAACAAAACATTTAAAGTAACAGGCCTTGCTGAAAACCCTCCAACTAACTCTCATTTCGACTACAATATTTTAGTATCCGCACAATCCAGTGAGAATTTAAAAGGTGGGATATGGCTTAGTAATTTCATGTACACCTACTTCAAGACTCAACCCAATGCTTCAGTGAGCCAGGTAGAAGCAAAGTTTATTCCGCTCGTTGAAAAGTACATTGGTCCTGAGTTAGAGAAATTTATGGGCACCACCTTAAAACAAATGAAGGAGGCAGGTGGAGCGTATGGATACTATGCAACCAACCTTAAGGATATTCACTTGCACTCTACCTCACAGGGAGACCTTGAGCCAGCGGGTAATATTATGTATGTCTATTTTTTCAGTGGGATTGGATTATTCATCATCATTATTGCCTGTATTAACTTTATGAATCTATCTACGGCACGTTCAGCGGGCCGTGCAAAAGAGGTAGGCTTGCGTAAAGCATTGGGTTCGCTGCGCGGGCAGATGGTGGGGCAGTTTATGGCCGAGTCAATTCTCTATAGTTTATTCGCTGTAGTGCTAGCCTTGATGGCATGTTATTTATTATTACCCTACTTTAATATTTTGTCAGGCAAAGAACTAGGTATGGAGACTTTTCAAACTCCCTGGTTCATCGGAGGTATTGCTATCCTTGTTTTGTTTGTGGGAGTTGTATCAGGAAGTTACCCGGCATTTTATTTAACCTCGTTCAGTGCAGTAGAGGTGTTGAAAGGAAAAGTAAGAGCTGGTGCTAAGAGTAAAGGCATCCGTAGTTTTCTGGTTGTATTTCAGTTTGGGCTTTCTATTTTCCTGATCATTTTTACCGTTGTTGTTTTTCAACAGATTCAATACATGCAAAAGAAGAATTTAGGGATTGATAAAAATGGTGTTTTGATTCTGGATAATGCTGGAAGATTAGGAAACAATAAAGAAGCTTTTCGCAATGCTTTAGCGCAACAATCGGGAATCACTAAAATCAGTTATACAAACAATACTTTTCCGGGAGTAAATAATACTACTGTATTTAAGACGGGTGGGTCTGAACAGGATCACATCATGGGCGTTTACTATGCTGATTATGAGCATCAGGACGTTTTGAAATTTGAATTAAAGGATGGTCGTTATTTTTCCAAAGAGTTTCCATCCGACTCATTGGCGATATTATTGAATGAAGCTGCTGCTAAGGAATTTGGTTTTGAAAATCCGGTGGGAGAGGAAGTTCTCTACAATGACAATGGATCTACCTTTAAAAAGTACAAGGTGATAGGAGTCATCAAAAACTTCAATTTTGAGTCCTTTAAAGATCAGGTTCGACCGCTTTCTATTTTGCTCACTCAAAATGCCGACAACTTGTTAGTTCGCTACGAGGGCGATCCGGGTTCGCTAATTCAAAACGTAGAAAAGCTTTGGAAGCAATACTCTACCAATGAACCATTTGAGTATTCCTTTTTGGATGAAAGTTTTGATAGGCTATTCAGGGCTGAACAACGGATGGGTAAATTGTTCTCAGTGTTTTCTGGCCTGGCTATCTTCATTGCTTCCCTTGGACTTTTTGCCCTCGCAGCATTCACCTCGGAGCAAAGAACCAAAGAAATTGGGATTCGGAAATCAATGGGGGCCTCGGTTTTCAGTCTCACTGTTTTATTGTCCAAAGAGTTTACCAGGTTGGTTGTAATAGCTTTTATCCCGGCTGCTATCTTAGCGTGGTATATTTCTGACACTTGGTTAAATGGGTTTGCTTATCGCGTTGAGATTAGCCCGATTGTATTCGTATTAAGTGGTCTGGCAGCTATTGTGATTGCATGGCTTACGGTTAGTTATCAATCCATTAAGGCGGCAGCCGCAAACCCAGTTGATTCATTAAGATACGAATAGCCACTCATCAAAAATTCTATTAACGGAGTAATTGATCTCTATTAATTCCGCTTTCTCTTAGGTAATTTACTTTTTCAAAGTTATACCTATGAGAAAGTTTTTTTTATGTGCCCTTTTGAGTGTTTGTTTTTATTCAGTGTTTGCCCAGTCTTATGATCCTAAACTATTTTCAAAATTAAATTTTCGGTTTATAGGTCCAGATGGTAACCGGATGATTGCCGTAGCCGGTGAGCCCGGAAATCCGAATGTTTCCTATTCGGGAGCTGCCTCGGGTGGATTGTGGAAAACGGATGACGCAGGTATAACCTGGAAATCAGTATTTGACGACACAGAAGATTCGGCTATAGGAGCAATCGGAATCGCACCATCCTCGCCAAAGCAAGTTTGGGTTGGTACAGGAGAAACTTTTCTGATACGTCCTGCCCATGCGGTAGGCAACGGAGTCTATAAATCAAGCAATGCCGGCAAGACCTGGAAAAATATGGGTCTTGAAAAAACGTATCGGATCAGTCGGGTAATAGTGCACCCTGCTGATACAAATACCGTTTATGTTGCCTCCATGGGGCACACTCATGGACCGCAGCAAGAGCGTGGAGTTTATAAGACTATCGATGGTGGCAAAACGTGGGAGCGCGTATTTTTTGTAAATGAAAATACCGGTTGTTCTGATCTCAGTATTGATCCAAAAAACCCCGAGATACTTTACGCGGCCATGTGGCAAGCTGATATCCGTACCTGGAATTTAAGTAGTGGGGGCGAAGGCAGTGGAATATATCGAAGTAAAGATGGTGGCAAAACATGGGAACCTTTGCGGAATGGATTGGAGAGTGGGCCCGGTCATCCCGTAGGGAAAACTTCGGTGGATGTTTCTTACACCAATCCAAAAAGAGTATATGCCTTAGTTGAAGATACAGAACCTAGACTTTATCGTTCTGATGATGGAGGAGATAGCTGGATGCTGATGCAGAAAAATCATTCGATGGGCCAGCGTGCAGGTTATTATACTCGCTTACGCGTATCAACTTCCAATGAAGATGAAGTATATACCATTTGTGTTGGCATTATGAAATCCATCGATGGAGGAAAATCATTCGTTAAAGATTTCAATCAATGGGGCCCGGGCGGAGATAATCACGACATGTGGTTTGATCCGAAGGATGGCAACCGGATTTTATGTGCACATGATGGATGTTTGAACATGACCTATAATGGAGGTAAAACATGGCGCAATATTAATTTGCCCATCGCCCAAATGTATCATGTTGCTGTAGACGATCGTGTACCCTATTGGGTTTATGGCAATCGGCAAGATGCCTGGTCGTATCGCGGGCCAAGCCGATACTTAGGTGGTTGGAGCATACCCTTGGGAGCATGGCATGGAGTGGGGGGTTGCGAAAGCGGCTTTGCTCAGCCCGATCCATTTGACAATAATATAGTGTGGTCAGGATGCTATGATGGTGGATTAGATGTATTTGATCTTACTACCATGCATGCACGTGATGTGCGGGTGTGGCCTCAAACTCAGATTGGTGAAACGCCAGCTAATGCAAAATATCGCTGGCACTGGAATTTTCCCATGGTGCTTTCCAAGCATGTGAAAGGAAAAGTGTGGGTGGGAAGTCAGTTTGTTCACGAAACCAATAATGGCGGGCAAGGCTGGCAAGTGATCAGTCCAGACCTTACTACTAACGATAAAACGCATCAAAGAAATTCGGGTGGCATGGCCAGTGATAACCTGATGACCTGGGATGGCTGCACATTATATTCAATGGCTGAGTCGCCAGTAAAGGCTGGGGTACTCTGGACAGGGAGTAATGATGGACAAGTGAATGTTACGCAGGATGGAGGTAAAACCTGGACAAACGTATCAGCAAACATCCCTGGCTTGCCTCAGTGGGGAACAATCCGACATATTGATGCTTCGTATTTTGATGCGGGCACATGTTACATCGCAGTAGATGCACATTATGTAGGCGACTTTGGTTCTTATGTCTATAAGACTTCAGACTATGGTACTACATGGAGACGATTAGAAATAAATTTGCCAGCGAACAATTCCAATTTTGTTAATCAGATTAAAGAAGATCCGGACAAACAAGGGTTGTTATGGTTGGGCACTGAGAAGTCGCTTTATTTTTCACCTGATGATGGTAAGAGCTGGGTTCATCTGAAAAATAATTTACCACCCGTTCCGATCTTTGGAATAGAAATACAACGAAACTTTAAAGATCTGGTAATTGCTACGTATGGCAGGGGTATCTATATTCTGGATGATATTACACCCATTCGGGAATTTAGCGAGCAAGTTCAGAATTCAGAAGCACATTTGTTTTCGTTGCGGAAAGCGTATCGCTTCCAGGACATCAATGGAATAAAGACTGATATTAGTTATGTGTCTGGAAGAAATCCACCGGACGGAGCTGATATTAATTATTATCTGAAAGAAAAATCAAAAGACTCTGTGGAGGTAGTGGTTCTTAATTCACGAAGCGAAGTTGTTAGAAAAATAGCGGCTACCAATAAACCTGGCGTAAATCGGGTATGGTGGGACTTACGATTACAACCTTATGAAATGCCAAAGCTTCGTACGAGGCCCCGGGGTAAGGATTGGGTTAAACTGGATGAAAAGGGAGAACGTAACATGTTTATTTACGACCTCGACATCGGTCCCGGACAAACCCCTCCGATGACTCCACCCGGTACCTATACTATTGTATTGAAGGTGAATGGCAAGGAGTATAAACAATCGTTGATGATGGTAAAAGATCCCAATACAAAAGGTACAGAAGCTGACATAGTTAAACAGTATGGTTTTGGTGTGAAGTTATATAGTGCAACTACCACTACGCTGAAGTTAATTGATGAGATGGAACGAATGCGGGCGAGGTTATTGGAGAAGAAAAGTGACAAGAAATCCATCGCTCTGGAAGAAAGGATTTATCAACTGGAGGCAGCCCTTCATGATGTACATGCAACAGGAGCCCGTATGGATATTTTTCGGAATCCGCCCCAGGTTTTGGAACGCCTTTTTGCGATGGCAAAAGAAGGCCAGATTTCGAGTGCCGATGCCCCTCCAACAGACCAGCAACAAGAGGTTTTTAAACTGGTTTCGGATAAGCTGGCCGAAGTACAAAGTCAGTTTGAATTGATTAAGAAAACCCCTGAAATTAAGCGAATTGAAGGAATTTGACTTTTCAATGTTAAGTTTTTTTAACTTCTTGGTAATGCACTGGTAACCGGATATCTTGAGTATCAAATTCAATGATTTATGGAAAAATTAGTACTTAAAGGAAAGAAAGAAGTAAAGAACCTATTGGCGGATTCGTTACATCAAACGGTACAAGCTCTTGGTGTTGCCAAGTCTAAAAAGAAGACTGACAAGTTGATTGATAAATCAGCTAAGCGGATTGCAGAATTGGTAGCGGCTCAGATGAAAAAAGAGCAGAAAAAATTCAAAACCGTAAAAGCTAAAAAGACGAAGAAAGTAAAAGAACCGGAGCTGGAAACGGCTTGATGGATATTTTAAATCAATGAACGAGGGCCGAATGGCCCTTTTTCTTTTGCCAATATTCAAAAAGGGAAATGTTCATTAGTAATAGAAGCATTCCGTAAAAAGTATCTTCTATGGGGATAGTCAGCATACGAATTCCTAAATTCTCCGCATTGTTATACCACACAACCTGTTCTTCAATTCCTGTTCCGGTCAGAATACCATTTACAATAAAAAAAGGAATGAGGATGAATATAAAGGCAACATAAAACTTGCCGAGGTAATCTGATTTCCAGACCCATCGGTGAAGGACTAGAAAGGCCGAAGCGAGTATAAACGTTACCGATGGATACCAGCGATCATAAAAAATCAACCCTCCTAAAAAAAGAACTACAGCAAGAATGTCTGTAATGCGGTTTTGCTGGGTGCGATTCATTCGCCAACGAATAAGATAATTAACAGCTTCGTAGGTGAAAACGCAGGCATAGGGTATGCAGATAAAAAATAATATCTCCTCAAGAGGAAGGGAAAATAAATAGATCCCCGTAAGGTACCTCGGATTAAACCCCCAGACGCCCATTTGAGTGAACGATTCATCCCAGGCAATAAAAAATAATGCAGGCAATAAAATGGCAAGCCATAAAAACTTCCACTTATCTGCGAATTTGTATCTAGGATAGAAACTAAAAATGAAGGGAAACAGGATAGAGAAAAAATCGATTGCGAGATAAAGGTATTTTTGTTCCAAGCTTAAATACGTTAACTTCTTCTTTAGACTTTCCTTTTATTGAGTATCCTGCCTCTTCTCTTTAACAATAAATTTTTTAGGTTCAAATTTTTTAGGAGCATATAAAAAGCCGAATGCCTCACAATCTTCTTTAGTATGCCTTGCGTGATGAATGTAATGGGCATGAATCATGCGTTGCAAATATTTACTCCGTTTGGCTGGTCTCCATTTCAGACGTTGGTGAACAATAATATCATGAAACACCAGATAAAAAAGTCCGTAACAGAAAATACCAAGTGCGACAGAAAATAGATAAGGGCTCGGGTATACTGAAGTTGAAACAATAAATAAAGCGATGGATGGTATGCTGAACACTAAAGCAAACAAATCATTCTTTTCTACGGCATGATCATGAACGGTATGATGCGACTTGTGCCATGACCATAAAAATCCATGCATGATATATTTGTGCGAAAACCAGGCAACAAACTCCCAGAATAAAAAAGTACCAACGGTTATCAGCGAGCAAATCAAAATCACCTTCCAGTCCATTCCCATTATTTTTTTTCTGTCTTGAAATATTCTTCCAATACCTTAAATCGATGCTCAAAAATACGATTTACTTCACGGCCAACAAAAATGAAATGGGCCAACCTTCCCAACACACCCAGAGATACCGCATAATTTACTTCATCGGTCATTTCCACACCGCCTGGCACTTCTTTAAAGTGATGCTGATGATGCCAAAGGGCGTAAGGCCCGAAGCGTTGCTCATCAATAAAATAGTTGAGTTCTTTTACCTGTGTGATTTCTGTTACCCAATGCACCTTAATGCCGGGAAGAATACTTACGTGGTACCGGATAATCTGACCTGCATACGCTTTATCCCCACTAGAAATATAGAGAATATGAAAACCCATGTGTTCTGGGGTAATTTTGGACAAGTTCTTAGGAGTTGAGAAGAATTCCCATGCTTCTGCCAGACTGATGGGAAGAAATTGTTTTCGCTTGAGGTTATAAATTTTCATTCACTTGTTAAACACGTGATAGGAGCAAGAGTTTAGGATCAGGTACGAAATTGTTTAGGTATCGAAATCCATCGTCAAAAAACTGTTTCAAATGTGATGTAAAATCCTCATTTTTAGAACCTATCCTATATAATGAGATTTGCACTTGGATTTGTTTTGATTTGCGCTCTTGCCAGTATTTTCTTAACGGGATGTGAGAAAAATAACGCTATTGCTCTCAATTTCGATTCTGTTGACTATAACATACATATTCGCCCGATTTTATCCGACCGGTGCTTTAAGTGCCACGGCCCGGATGCTAATCAGCGTAAAGCAAACCTGAGGCTTGATATACGTACGGGTGCGTTAGCAGCATTGAAGGATAATCCAAATGCTCATGCCATTGTACCGGGAAATGCCGATCAATCCGAAGTGTTTTTAAGAGTGTCTACTTCTGACACATCGTTGCAGATGCCACCTCCGAAATCAAATTTGTCGCTTACCAAAAGTGAAATTGATTTAATCGAAAAATGGATTAAGCAGGGAGCAAAGTATAAACCCCATTGGGCATTCATCCCTCCGGTTCAATTGCCCCTTCCTGAAGTGGCAGATGAGGAGTGGGGTTCGAACGAAATAGACCGTTTTATTTTGGCCCGGATTGAGGCTTCAGGATTAACACCAAATTTAGCGGCTGACCGGGAGCGACTATTAAAGAGGGCTAGCTTAGATATTACGGGTCTGCCTCCTTCCGTAGAAATGCAAAACCGCTTTTTATCCGATCAGTCGGAAGATGCTTACGAAAAAATAATAGATGAATTGCTGGCGCAACCACAGTATGGTGAGCGTATGGCTGTGTATTGGATGGATGTAGCGCGTTATGCCGATTCGCACGGTTATCAGGATGATGGGCTCCGTACTATGTGGCCGTGGCGCGACTGGGTGATTCATGCGTTCAATAAAAATTATCCCTACGATCAGTTTGTAACCTGGCAGTTGGCCGGAGATCAGTTGCCCAATCCAACCAAAGAACAACTGCTTGCAACGGGGTTCAATCGCAATCACAAAATCACACAGGAAGGCGGGATTATAGACGAAGAGTATCGCGTTGAATATGTAACTGATCGTACCAATACATTTGGTAAAGCTTTTCTGGCGCTCACCTTTGAGTGTGCACATTGCCATGATCATAAGTATGATCCTATTTCTCAGAAGGATTATTACCGAACCTTTGCTTTTTTTAACCGGGTGCCTGAAAAGGGTTTGGTTGGTGATATTCAACTAGCATCCTTGGCCGATCCGCCCAAAATCAAAATTACTACTGAAGAAGTTCAAAGCATTCTCACCTTCATCAACAAAAGAGATACAACTCCTGTGGAAGTGATGGTGATGAAAGACACTACGTGGAAAAGACCCACGTATGTCCTCACGCGCGGGGCTTATGATGCTCATGGAGAAGTTGTGGATATTGGATTGCCTTCTGATATTTTACCATATGATTCGACTAAATATGGTACTAATCGATTGGGCCTGACAAAGTGGTTATTTGATAAGAATAACCCGTTAACAGCTCGGGTATTTGTAAACCGAATCTGGCAGGAATTTTTTGGGCGAGGTTTGGTGAAGACCAGCGGTGATTTTGGAATGCAAGGCGAAATGCCAACACATCCTGAATTGCTGGATTGGCTAGCGGTAGATTTCAGAGAACATGGGTGGGATGTGAAGAGATTGATTAAACAGATGGTGACTTCGTCTACCTATAAACAATCATCAGCAATCAGCAAAGAGAAGCAGGCAGCTGACCCTGATAATATTTTGATTTCGCGGGGGCCACGTACACGATTAACAGCCGAAGGAGTTCGCGATCTGGTATTGGCCAGTAGTGGCCTGTTGGTAAAAGAAATAGGTGGTCCCAGTGTAAAAGTGTATCAACCTAAAGGTATTTGGGAATCCTCTACCTCCGGACGCGGAGTGCTTGCACGCTATGTACAGGACCATGGTGAGAAATTATATCGCAGAGGTCTTTACTCTTTCATTAAACGCACCGTGCCGCCTCCGGGCATGTTAGTATTTGATGGTAGCAATCGCGATCAGTGTGAAGTGAATCGCATGCGGACGAACACACCGTTGCAGGCATTGGTGTTGCTTAATGAACCTCTGATGCTTGAGGCTGCGCGGGTTTTTGCAGAGCGACTCATGCTCGAGCAATCAAACGCTGAAGAAAAGGTGAAGAAGGCCTTTCAGACAATTGTGTGCCGGCAACCAAAGCAGGAGGAACTCACTATACTACTCCAATATTTCGAGCAGGAGAAAACCGGGTTCAATCAATATCCCGATAAAGCCAGGCAATTTATAGCTGCCGGGGAATACAAACATGAAAAGATTAGCGATGTGGTTTCGTTGGCTGCGTTGATGCAGGTGGTGCAAACCATTTACAATCTGGATGAAACCATTTCAAAAACATAAGTAAGGGTTACAAGCTAATAAGGTATGAGTAGAGAATTTCTGGATCACCGGTTTCATTTAACACGCAGACACTTTTTAGGAAAAGTGAGTTTAGGATTGGGCTCGGTGGCATTGGGCTCATTGCTGATACCAGATTTATTCTCAAAATCAGAGGGCCCATCGCAGGCATTGGGTCTTCCTCATTTCGCACCTAAAGCAAAACGGGTTATTTATCTTTTTCAGAACGGTGCGCCTTCACAATTGGAGAGTTTTGATTATAAGCCCATGCTTAATAAAATGGCCGGTGAGGAATTGCCCGCTTCCGTTCGCATGGGCCAGCGATTAACGGGCATGACTTCGGGTCAGGCAAAATTTCCATTGGTGGGATCTCATTTTAAGTTTAAACAGTACGGTAAATCAGGTGCCTGGGTCAGTGAGATTTTTCCAAACATTGCGAAAGTAGTAGATGATTTATGTATAGTTAAGTCGATGCATACTGAGGCTATCAATCACGATCCGGCACTCACCTTCATGCAAACCGGAGCCCAACAAGGAAACCGGCCGAGTATGGGTGCGTGGTTGAGTTATGGTTTAGGGAGTGAGAATAAGAATCTGCCTGCCTATTGTGTTTTGTTGTCGCGTGGTCGCGGAAATGGACAAGGAGTATATTCAAAACTTTGGACAAATGGCTTTCTTGATAGTGTTCATCAGGGAGTTCAGTTTAGCAGCAGCGAAGAACGTGTGTTATACCTAAAGGATCCGGAAGGGCGCGATCGTACTGACCGTAGAAAGATGCTGGATAATCTGGCTCAGCTAAATGAGCTGAATTATCAGGAGTTTGGAGACCCGGAAATTCAGACTCGTGTGCAACAGTATGAAATGGCATATCGGATGCAGACCGCAGTGCCTGAATTGACTGATCTCACCAAGGAACCAGATAGTATTGTAAAAATGTATGGAGCTGATTGTCTGGTGCCCGGAACATATGCAGCGAATTGTTTGCTCGCGCGTAAACTTTCTGAGGCCGGGGTTCGCTTTGTACAATTATATCACCAGGGATGGGATCAGCATGGGAATATGGTGGGTGAAATGCCTTTGCAAGCTCAGGATGTCGATAGGGCAACAGCTGCGTTGATTATGGATTTAAAGCAACGTGGTTTGCTTGACGAAACGTTGGTAATCTGGGGCGGTGAGTTTGGTCGTACCAATTATTGCCAGGGAGATTTATCAAAAGACAACTATGGTCGCGATCATCACCCACGGTGCTACACTATTTGGATGGCTGGCGGTGGTGTTAAACCTGGTATTGTTTATGGTGAATCAGATGAGTTTGGGTATAATATTGTTCGCGATCCCGTGCACGTAAATGATTTTCATGCCACCGTACTTCATTTGATGGGACTCAATCATGAACAACTTACATACAAACATTTAGGACGAAGATATAGGCTTACCGATGTGGCAGGAAAAGTGGTTGAGGGGATTTTAGCCTGACAGGTACCATGCAAAGAACAGCGCGAGTTTTTGTAAACCTGATTTTCTTCATCCACGTTCTGCTTTTGTTTCTATTATTCTTTGAAGAAAGAATTGAATTGCCAGGTTGGCTGCAGGTAGCGGGGCGTCTTCATCCCATGGTATTGCATGTACCTATTGGTATTCTGATTTTGCTTTTTGTGTTTATGATGTTTAGAAACACGTTTCAAAGAAAGCAGTTCCGGAAGATCATTTTACTGTGCCTGATGCTGGCCTCTTTATCAGCTGCATTTACTGCATTGTTTGGTTTTTTTCTTTCTATTGGTGGTGACTATGGTGCTGAATCCCTGCTACAGCATAAAATAAGTGGCGTAGTGCTGAGTTTGTTCACTTTCTTTCTGTTGATATGGTATAAAAATGTTAAGAAAGGCGAGATTGTTTTTTATAGTTCGGTTGTTTTTGCAATGCTGGCCCTGCTGTTTGCTGGCCATACGGGATCGGTATTAACCCATGGCGAAAACTTTGTGCTTGCACCGGTATTTAGCAATAAGGAGGGGTTTACTGTTGAGAACTCCTCGCTCTACCAGGTAGCAGTGATGCCAGTGTTGGAAAAGAAATGTTTTTCATGTCATAATGAATCCAAAGCCAAGGGTAAATTAATTATGACTTCTGTGGCAAAATTTACATCCGGAGGTGAGCATGGCAAGCCATGGGTGGAAGGAAATCCTGACTCCAGCAGAATGATTCAAAATATTTATTTGCCATTAGAGCATGATGACCATATGCCACCTGATGGCAAAACTCAATTAACTGCTTTTGAAATTTCATTACTGGAAGCATGGATTAAGTCTGGTGCTGACTTTGAAAAGAAAATTGATGAATTCGTTGAGGGCGACACGTTGAAGGTACTTGCAACTTCTGCATTGAGAATGGTACATAAAGAGGAAGTAGCAAAGCAATACACATTCAACGCTGTTTCTGAAGAAGTAGTCAGGAAGATGAACACTCCATTCCGTACCGTATTTCCATTATACCAGAACAGTCCGGCATTGCAAGCCGACTTTTTTGTGAAGGAATCTTTTCAACTAAGTTCGCTACAGGAGTTGCGGGAAGTAAAAGATCAACTCGTTGTTCTTACTCTATCAAAAATGCCAGTAACGGATGC
>DAOOCD010000004.1:0-9071 GCA_035408225.1 Cyclobacteriaceae bacterium
AGAAAATAATCATGCATCTGTACAAAACTCCTGAAGGCCCGCTCTGGATTTATCAAAGCAACGCATACCTTTTAAAAGGGGAATGGGATACGCTGATCAATCAATCCAAGCTTCATCAGTATCTCAATCTCTTATCTGCAAAAGCAGAACGAATTTCTGAGGCTCAACGTCAGGATCTGATCAAAAAATCGTTGGCTCCCATTGGCAATCAGGAAGTATGGGCGGCCGGTGTTACCTACCTACGTAGTCGCGATGCGCGGATGGAAGAATCAAAAGAATCTGGTGCAGCGGATGTGTATCAGAAAGTATATGAGGCCGATCGGCCAGAATTATTTTTTAAAGCATTGCCGGCTCGCGTAGCTGGCCCGGGTGATCATGTATTTATTCGATCTGATTCCACTTGGAATGTTCCAGAGCCTGAATTAACTCTTTTTATAAATTCTGCCGGAGAAATTCAAGCCTATACCATAGGCAACGACATGAGTTCGCGCAGTATTGAAGGCGAGAATCCCCTTTATCTGCCGCAAGCGAAGATTTACGAACGCAGCTGCGCTTTGGGACCTTGCTTGTTTGTTCCTCCACAACCTATTTCCAGCGAAACTAAAATTGCGATCACAATAAGTAGAAATCAAGAAGAAGTATTCAGCAACTCCATTCAATTGAACAGGATGAAACGAAGCTTACCCGAATTGGCATCGTGGCTATACAAGTTTTGTAAGTTTCCGGTGGGTTGCTTTTTAATGACAGGCACAGGCATTGTGCCCCCCAATAATTTTACCCTTCAAAAAAAAGATGAGGTAAGTATTTCAATTGAAGGAATCGGGATGCTTAAAAATACTGTCGATGTGCTTTAATTAAAGCGGTCGGGCCGCTACTTTGACAGAGTAATTCAGCGGTCGGACCAACGATCACCAGCTGCCACTGCTACCTCCGCCACCAAAACTTCCGCCACCACCCGAGAACCCACCACCAAAACTACTACCGCTGCTGCGGGAGGAAGAACTCCAACTACTGCTGCGTGATGATTTTGATTTACTCACCGGACCGGTTGCTGTACCACCACCTGACATCGTCTTAGCCATCTTTTTACCCCAAGGGGTGCGGGCAACAAGCAACTTTAAAATCGGGAAGCCGAGAGCATACGATAGCCCTGGTACATACCACAAGTTGGAAGGCAAAACAATAGCTGGAAAAATTGCATAGAAGGGAATCAAGAAAGCATATACAAACCAACCCCAGCCATCATTAATCACTAACCCAAAGAAAGCGAAGATGCCTAATACCAGACAAATACCAAGCGCGATAAGAATACGCGCAGTTAACGATAGTTCTGTTACCTCACTGTCATTGGCTGTATACTCGCCACCAATAGCAGCAATTATTCCATCAACCCCGGCCGTAACACCTGCATCAAAATCTGCTCTGCGAAAATTAGGAGCCATTTCATTGCGAATGATTCGGCTGCTTAGCGCATCGGTGAGCACACCTTCTAACCCAGAGCCAACTTCAATCCTCATTTTGTGGTCATCCACCGCTACCAATAACAAAACTCCATTGTCCTTATCCTTTTGACCAAGTTTCCATTTTTCTGCCACCCGAATTGAATACTCTTCAATAGATTCTCCTTCCAGTGAACTGATTATAAGAACGGCAATTTGATTGGACGTGGAGTCTTCATACACTTCCAGTTGCTTCTCGAGCTTTTCAATTGTTTCCTGTTTCAGGGCTTGAGCATCATCATGTACCCGTGTGTTCCATAATTCAGGAACGGCCTTCTGACCAAAGGCCGAAAGCGAAATCATTAAAGAAAAAATCAAAAATCTAACTCGCATAATCAATTCAAAATTCCTAATTCAAAATTTACATTTTGCTTACCACGAATCACTTGATCCCCCACCGCCTGAAAATCCACCACCACCAAAATCACCACCGCCACCTCCCCAGCCTCCAGAACTCCGGCCTGAGCCACCTAGCATAGACCCCAGCATAGCGGCTGTCCAGTAACCACCCATACCCGAGTTACCCCCTTTGTTTTTGCGCGACATCAGCAGTAGCATGATTACAAAAAATATAACTGTGCCCCAGGGTGATTTCTTCTTACGCTTTTGTACCGTTGGCTCTTCATTTACATACTCTCCGGCTATGACTTTAATAATAGCCATTGTAGCCGCCTGAATTCCGCCTTCATAATTTCCCTGGCGGAAATAAGGGGCCACTTCATTTCTGTTTATCCGACTTGACATCGCATCAGTAAGTACGCCCTCTAATCCATAGCCAACTTCAATTCGCATCTGGCGTTCTTCCATCGCTACCAGAAACAGAACACCATTATCTTTTTTCTCCTGCCCAAGTTTCCATTCTTTAAAAACCCGCACTGCATAGCCGTCAATATCTTCCCCTTCCAAAGAAGGAACTACCAGTACAGCAATTTGATTAGAGGTTGAGTCGCGGTGTGCTTGTAAAATTGCTTCTAATTGCGCTTTAGCTGGAGCTGATAATATCCTTGCTTCATCATGAACCCAAACACCACCATGTGGCGGAATGCTACGTTGGGCTGTAGCCGAAAATACTACCAACAGGGAGAAGAAAAGAAAGAGAAGTGATTTCATTCGAACGTTACATGGAAAATGATACATCAGGCACATTATTCAATACGCAAATCATCTTTCAATTCGTTCACATCATCGTGAGTGATCACGAATCCTTTCTCTAACAGAATTTCACCACAACGTAAAATAGCGGCTTCAATACCATCCGTAATTGTTCCCTTCTTTACATTTTCTATAATCTTACGCACAATTGCATCCCATTCCTTTTGCTCCACCACTTTGCTGATTCCCTTGTCGGCCATTACAATTACTTCATGCTCGAAGAAGGAAATGAAAATCATAATGCCAGTACGCTGACGCGTGCTAAATACCTCTTCTTCCAAAAAAGCATTTTCTGCTCGTTTGCGCGTTGCCTGATCCATATATGACTGGCTAAGCATAAGCCGCTTTACAGGATTGATATAATGTGCTTTCAAGGCACCAATAAATCCGCCCAGCATAACCAGCACAAACATGAGTACTGGGTCATAGACAGCCAGCGAAGGAACGTAACGGTCAAAAATTACAATCAGAAAAAATATGGCTGCCGCACCAATCAGGGCTGCGCGGTAGTTAGCAATTGTATAGTGGCTGCTTTTTTCCACAAACACAGGCACTATTTCGCCAGATATTTTACTTTCGGCCTGGCGCACAGCTGCTTTGATGCGGTCAAGCTCCCCAGGGGTAAATCTTTTTTGAATCGACATAGTATCTTGATTGAAAGAGACAAAGATATAAGGAAAGTGGTCTATTTAATATCCCAGGATTGGAAAGGGTCTGTAGGTTTTATTTCGGCTATTTAACTCCACCAATTATAGTAAAGGCGCCCCAATAATAAGGATGCGCGTATTCGCTGCGGGTTGCTTGCATAGCGGACCGATAGGCTGTATAAATATCCGTTTGTGATAAGTAGCTTTTATAGAAAGTTTCCATAAATGTGACGGTGGCCTCATCACTGATTTTCCAAAGTGAACCCATCACTGTTCTGGCGCCAGCCAACTGAAATGCACGCTGCAATCCCCACACACCTTCACCGCTTTGAATTTCCCCAAGACCTGTTTCGCACGCTGACAAAACTACCAACCGGGTGCCGGGTAAATCGAGTTGAGTTACTTCATAGGCGCTCAGAAACCCGTCTTCGTATTTTGAGTAGTCCGCTATTGAAAACGGCTCTGTATCAGCCGCCCCAGCCAGAATTAACTTTGATTTCAAATAGGTATCAACACGAGATAACTGATCGAACTCGCCATGAGTTGCCAGGTGAAGTACATCCGGACTTTTCAGTCCCTTAACCTTCGATTCGTTTGCCTCTGCTTCGCTGAAAACCCGCACATTCACCCCCTTCATGCGAGCCATTTCCTGAATTAAATCTATTTCCTTCTGCGTCCCAGGAAGTCTGGCTACACCACTCCGAATAATCTCATCAGACTCAATCGGGGTTATTTCATTTCCCAAATAACGATTTGATCCTTCCTTGCGATTCATTTCAAAGATGGGGTTTCCCACCAAAGCAAAGTTTTGTGAAGGCTTCGCTGCAATTGCTTCGGTCAGCAAATCACGGCCAGTAGAAACAGGTCTAAGTACAACTTCATCAAGCAAGTACCTCCCTGTAGCAGGGTTTTTAAGTGTTAGGGGATTCATGCTGTGATATGCACCATCACTACTCAGATAAATAGTTGAACTGCCCCTGGTTTGCGCTTCGATTTTGGCCCAATAAAGTTTATAACTTTCTGCATCATCCAATTGCCCACGGATACGGTTTTGATAATTCCTTAATCCTCGATCCTCAAAAGATTCGCCTTCGCCTATAGGAAATAAGACTGGCCTGGTATTGTCAGGCTTGATGGCGAATCCCCAATATTGAATTTTGGGTTTATCGAAAGTAAAATAGTCGCGTGGAAGCCGAAGGATCTCAAGATAAATTTCTCCCTTCTTAAGTTTTGCTTGTATCTGCTGCCAGCGAATTGGCTTCAACAAGTTTGTTGTGCCCAACTTCTTATTTACCGTTCGCTCAAGATCATTTATCCGGATGGATGTTCTGTTGATTGAGTCAATTAAAGATGGAACAGGACTTTTAAGACTTAACTGGTAAAACGAAGCTAGCTTATCGCGCAGTCTCCTAATCTCAGCGAGTTGGGCAAGAGCAACCCTGTCGTTCATTTTTTTGAGTTGCTTCTCCTGATCCTTTGTTGCATCAAGGATCACTCCTTTTGTTTGCAAAATCTTATCAAGAATTTCACCTGCCCGGTCATCTCCTGTTTCAGTTATATATAAAAGCAGCGAGAAATATTGGTTTAGCAGTTGAGTGTACGACTTGAAGAATTCTTTCTTCTCACTCTCCGAAAAAAACTGAAAACTTTTCTTCAATGCATTTTCTTCTTCGAGAATTAACTTTTTGCTTTCGCTATAAGCCAACTCTAATTTTGCAGACTTTACCTGCAGATTAAGATAGAATGGAAGAAATGCCTTGCGGTAGTTTTCAGCTGCCGGACCCAGAAATTTATATCCGGAAAGCTTTCTTATCGATTCAAAACCCGATTGATATTCTCGCTCCGACTCAATAAGTTGGTTATTAAGTTGAAACAAAACCGCCTTTTCAAATTTGCCAGACGCATACTGGCTTGCCATCGTTTTTTGATTGGCCTTATAAGCTGCTATGACAAGCTGAATCGATGTTCCCCCAATTTCATTTATGTTTTTTAGATACTCAATACCATCCTGAATCTGTCTTTTTACTGAGTCAGGTAATTGCGGGTTGTTACCAAATTGCCGTTGCGATTCCTCCATGGCAGTAGCGGAATATTCCATCATCTTTCGTTGTTCATCAACCATTGCTTTCGCATAGGGAATCGCCTCTTCAAATTGATATTGCTTAAAATAGGCTTGAGAAAGTATCAGATTATAACTCAAGCGCTGCCCCGACAAAACGGACTCCTGGCTTGTACGCATGCTCTTCTCATAGTCTGCTTTTGCTTTAAGCAATTGCTCTTTCACTTCCTTTGGGTAGTCATCATTAATCTTAAATATCTCATCAGCGGATTGCATGGTCATTTTCAACGCGCCCGATTCCGTTAACTCCTTAAGCTGAAGTCCTGCTTTTATAGCCTCCGGATATTGCTCAGCTCCCAACAAGCTGTTTCCTAACTCACTATAGAATTGTTGTCTTATATAATAGGCCGGGCTATTTTCCAACACCGATCGCCTGCTTTCCAGGTACCGGATATTTTTTTCGAAAAGTTTTTGCGAGCGTTGGAGCCTGCTTAAGTCCAGGTATACACCAGGCAAATAGTCAGGAGTTACAGAAGCATATCCTCTGTTATAAAAAGGGAAATTTTTCTCATATGCAACAATGGCTTCTTGAGTAAGCTCTGAGGCTTTAAAAAAATCACCGGCTAACTCGTAGTAAATGGCAGCTGATTTCCTTGCGGTAAAATACTCTTCGTCTTCCGGTGTAAAAATCGAATCGGTTATCTGAATCAGCTTAGCAGCAGCTTTTATTTTATCCTGTGCATATGGCAACGAAGCTGTTTGTTTATCATACTCACTATAGTCTATTGTACGTGTACGTATTTTTGCTGATTCCTGTGCTTTGGAATCATGGCCTATGATGATCAAAATAAATAAAACAAGGCTCAATACACGCATACCTGTTACTAAACTAATTGCAACTTACTTTTTATAAGACTTTTAATAAACCAAATTTCACTATTTTCGCTTCCTATGGTTTCTACCCTTTTATCACACAACTGGAAAAAACTCTTACGTTCTGTTTCCTTTACTAAGGAACTGACCACAGCTATTTTTCTTGGGTTACTTGCGCTGATGGTAGTGGGTTATTCGCTAGCACTGGGTTTTGCGCTCGAAAGCATCATTACAAAAGGTCTTAACCAAGCTGATAGCTTTCAGTTTCTGAACGGTTTACTCATTTATTATTTTGGGTTTGAGTTCATGATGCGCTACTTCATGCAAAACCTTCCTGTGCTGGATGTGCAACCTTACTTGCACTTGCCCATGAAACGCTCACGCATAGTTCATTACCTTCTTATTAAATCTCTGTTACACGTCCTCAATAGTTTTGTCTTTCTGCTGTTTGCTCCTTTTGCATTAACCGTAGTTGCCCAGCGATTCGGTACTGTGGCCGGCTGGAGTTGGCTCGGCTCACTTTGTCTGCTCAGTTTATGCGTTCATTATGTTGTCTTGATTTTTAAGAAAGGTCTTGACGATACTCTGGTGGGCTTCCTTGCCCTGGTGGGAGTGCTCGGATTACTGGCCGCCTCCGATTACTATGGTTGGTTCAGTTTGTCAGAGTTATCAGCCCCGCTTTTTGCTAGTGCTGTGCATAGTGTCTATTTCCTGGGGGGAGTCTTGCTCCTATTGGCGCTTCTCTACTTTTTCAACTTTCAATTTTTTCTTAAAAGCATGTACCCAGATGAACTGTTTGTTCATAAAACCACTACATGGGGCAAAAATCAGGACTGGGCGTTTTTGCAAAGCTTTGGCTCAATTGGTGAATGGATTAACCTCGAATTAAAACTGATTCTGCGAAACAAACGGCCTCGTACAATTCTTTTTCTCAGCGCTTTCTTTCTGCTTTACGGACTAATTTTTTACACCCGGGATGAATACACCGAAAAAATGCCTGGCTTCCTCCTGTTTGTTGGAATCTTTATCACAGGTATTTTCATGATCAACTATGGGCAAATGTTATTTAGCTGGCAGGGGGGTCATTTTGATTTTACTTTAACACGACCGATATCACTTCGTCAGTTTATTGAATCGAAGTACTGGATGCTAAGTACGGTAACGGTGTTCTGCTTTCTTCTCAGTATTCCCTATGTATACTTTGGATGGAGGATTATTTTCGTCCATGCCGCTACTACATTATTCAATCTGGGCATTAACATTTTTGTTATTCTCAACATGGCGATGTGGGAACCGAAAAAGATTGACCTGAAAAAGGGCGGATCATTTAACTACGAAGGCGTAGGAGCCGCACAATGGGTGATGTCTATTCCCATTTTGTTAGGCCCTTACCTCTTCTATTTGCCATTTAGCTTTTCGGGTTATCCTGAATTAGGAATTTTTGCGGTTGGAGCAGCCGGCTTACTTGGTATTGCTTTACGACCTTACCTGTTAAAATTAACTACCCAAAGATTCGAAGCGCGTAGGTATTCGATTGCTGCAGGTTTTAGAAAAGATTAATCTACTATATGATATCCATTCAAGCACTTAAAAAATCGTATAAGGGAACGTCCGTAGTGGATGTAGAACAACTGTTGATAGGACAGAATGAAAGCTTTGGCTTGGTGGGTAACAATGGAGCAGGAAAGACTACATTGTTTCGGATGATCCTTGATCTGGTAAAGCCCACCGAAGGAACTGTTCAGATCAATGGCAAAAATGTGCAAGGCAGTGATGAGTGGAAGCAATACGTAGGTTCATACCTCGATGAAAATTTTTTGATCCCGTACCTTACCCCGAATGAATACTTCAAATTTGTCGGCAAGCTCCACAATTACTCTGATGCCGATTTGATGAACTTTCTTGATAAGTTTGAAATTTTATTTCATGGTGAGATTACCGGGAAGGATAAATACATTGGAGATCTTTCGAAAGGAAATTTGAAAAAAGTCGGGATTGCGGCCGCCTTTATCGGGAATCCACAAGTTGTTATTCTGGATGAGCCGTTTGAAAACCTGGACCCCACCTCACAAATTCGCCTGAAGCAATTGTTGGAACAAGAACAGAAAGAGAGAGCTCTTACGTATCTCATCTCTAGTCACGACCTGAACCATGTAACAGAAATCTGCAAGCGTATTGTGATTCTCGAAAAGGGAAAAGTAATTAGAGATCTGAAAGGAAGTGAGAATCTCCTGGCAGAACTGGAAGAATATTTTAAAGCTTAGCCAATGCGAAGAATGGTATCGGTCTTTTCTCTTTGTTTGATTTTTTCTACAATTACTCAGGCGCAACAAAAAGATTCTATTGCTACTGGTAACGCCAGTATTGGACTGGTTGGCTCCGGTGAAGATGTAACGACAAATACTGAAGCAGGATTCGTATTGGCTGGCGGAGGTAAAGATGTGGATGCTGCTATGAAGTGGATGATTGATCGCAGTGGTGGGGGCGATTTCGTTATTATCCGAGCCTCGGGTTTTACTGGTTATAATGATTATCTCTTTGAATTGGGAAAACTCAACTCTGTAGAAACCCTCCTGATCGATACCCGGGAAAAAGCAATGAACAAAGATACAGGTAAAAGAATCCGGGAAGCCGAAGCGTTATTTATTGCGGGTGGGGATCAATGGAACTATGTTAACTATTGGAATAACTCAGAAGTGTCCGAAGCGATCAAATACCTCATTGAAGAAAAGAAAGTACCAATCGGTGGCACCAGCGCAGGCTGTGCCGTACTGAGTGAATTTATCTTTGATGCCAGAAATGACACGGTTGTCTCTGCTGATGCACTTACCAATCCTTATG
>DAOOCD010000004.1:9171-26193 GCA_035408225.1 Cyclobacteriaceae bacterium
ATGAAGCTCTACGGGTATATATTTATCAGGCTACACCCGAGGGCACTCCGGCCTTTAACCTTACTCATTGGCCAAAGAAAAATCCAAATGAATATTGGTCGGTAAGTGAAGGAGCTTTGACAAGGTTTCCGTTAAACACCATACCGCAATAAATAGTGTCATAAGGCTTATTATGGTGTGGAAAATCTTTCCTGATTTGAATAAATAGTTTTTCTGCGCATCAAAATGAACAATCTCAAATTTATACTTTGCCATGTTTTTTACTTCACTCATAATTACGCTTTCCAAATTTGAGTTTATACCCGATATGTATGGTTGGAAAAAATGATATGGCTTTTTGTTTATACTCTCCACCAATAAAATTAACCTCTTTCAAAGGGTGGTTATAGTCAACACTAAACCAGGGAGCTATGTAGAGATTTTTCCATGCATTATCTGTGTTTTTAAATGCAAACCAACGATACCCCAGATGAACACCCATACTAACTGCATTTTGTTTCTGTGTCTCACTGGACTCCTTCAACTTAATTGTATTATTGGTGTATCCGGTACCAATTCCACCAAACCAGGTTTCTTTTTCATTGAGCAGATAATTTACTTTTAAGCCAAAACCCTGCGACCTAACCTGAAACCCATCATTTCCTCCGTAGCCTTCCGGTTGCATAATACCAAAAACACCGAGGTCAGTCCTGATTCTATCCTTCACATAGATTCCATGTAGCGAATATCCCTTTAAGACGTATGCAATGGGATCAATTTCCATTTCAATGCGTGATATTTGGTTTTGTGCTAAGGAATAAAAAGCGATCCCTACATAGATCAATACGAATAATAATTTTTTCATAGTACTATTGTTTATTGGTTAGCCGATTTTTCAACTTCATTCTTAAGAGCTTGATTCATTTTCGCAAAGTTCAGTCGGGTATCATTCCGGATTTTTCTGAAAATGAAGGACGAAAGAATACCGGAAAATAGTTCACCATGAATAAGCTTAACGCGACTATCAGAAATGGTTTGGATTTTAAAGTAATGATGTCCATCAAAAATTCCAGGTAAGAAAAGATGCCCGATCCAGTCGAAATAAACCATAGGCTCCACCCGCTGCACCACAGGCTTGAATGTCATAGTCCCAGTGCCATTTCGCATGACATTTATAAGTTTCGTATTGGCTTTAATCTCTCCTTCTGACTTAATTAAAAATGGATTCCATTTTTCATAGCCAGCAAGATTTGTTAAAACTGACCATACCCGTCCGGCTGGTGCATTGATAATGATTTCTGTCACTATTATTTTCCTGTTTTTCATGCTATAGAAAACGGAACCATTTTAAAAATGATGCTTAACAAAAGATAATAAAATGGATTTGCTTAGGACTCTTGCATTCGTTTTCGAATGCGGCTTAGGGAAACGGGCGTTATTCCCAGGAAGGAGGCGATAACGTTTTGAGGTACCCGTTGAAGCAAATCTTTGTGCTGAATTTCAAACCTCCTATAGCGCTCCTCAGGGCTTTCCAGCAGGAACGAGGATAATATTTGCTGACTATTTATAAACCGTTGCTCGGCAACTTTACGGGTAAGAATATTAATTTTAGGTAAAACCTTATAAAGATCTTCCAGGTTGTCGTGTGTAATCACTAATATTTCGCAATCCTCCATGCTTTCAAGAGTTTGAATGCTGGGTTCTTTTCGCAAAAAACTATCATAGCTGCTGGCAAACAGATTCTCTTTAAAAATAAAACCTGTTATCTCTTCTTCCGCTTTTGTATAATATAGTCTAATAAGACCCTTATTGATAAAATACAATTCAGTGGCCACTTCGCCTTTACACACGAGTTTACACTTTTTGGGGATTTGCCTGAACGTGAAAGCACTTTCGAGTATCTCTTTTTCCCGTGGAGTAAATTCCAAAAACTGACTGACAACCTTATGAAATGCGGTGAACATTTTAATCAAATAGTTTTTCCGAAAATATAAAAAATCAAGAATTTTCAGAAATCAAGTGGGCGTCGGAACTAAAGAAATACTTGTGTCTATACTTGCTTTCGCTGATAAAATGTACACGAGACTTTTGTTACTTCTTTTTGAGTTCACCCAAAATGGTCAAACACCAAACTGCCGTAAATGGTGATCCATGTGTTTGTAGGCTGTAATATTTCCAAAAGCAGGATGTGTTAGTGTCATGGGCTTATTGCGGTTTGGAAAATCTTTCTTCTGTTCTTCAAAATGCACATTGTCTATCATGCCCTTGGTGATATTCCGCGCTTCGCTCTTAATTCCTCTCTTAAAATTTGGAGCAATATAAAGGGCTACAATTCTTAACAGGTATTGCTTGAATGTAGTTTTCTCGTCCCCTCTGCCTTCATTTAAAATCTGTCGGTTACAGATATTGCAGTGAAGTAGCATTTCAGTCGGATTCATTTCTCCCCATCGGGGTGTATTTGAGGGCGTCAGGTCTTTCACTCGATCAATAAGCTGATCACACACTGCTTTGTCTAATAGATTCTTTTTCATTTTGTATTGGTTTTAGTTTTATTGTTAATGAAAAAGCGTGTTTCTTAAAATGCTTCGCTGAACGTGAAAAATACTCCGGTCTGATCTTTTGCTATGCCGTAATCCAGACGCAACTTGATATTTTGACTGAGCGCAAAGCGAAGCCCCGCACCATAGGTGTATTTTGGTTTGATGAAATCCTGATCAGTAACATCTCCGGCATCAAAGAAAGTAGCCCCTGAAAATCTCTTATAGATCGGAAAGCGAACCTCCAGTTGACCAACATAATATTTTTCTCCACGGAAGCGATTGGCATAATAGCCACGCAAGGAATAAGAACCTCCTAGTGCATAACGAAATAAATAGCTGGGTGTGCCTTTCGAGAAACCAGCGGCCAATCGTGATGCAATTACAAAATTAGAATTACCGATGTATCTAAAATGCCTGATTTCTGCCGTTACCTGAGCCACATCGCCAAGGCCTTCAACATTCCATGCTGAAGGAATATAGTGAGCACGGATCAGCTTTAATGTCCCTTTTTTTGTGCTGAAAGTATTGTCGCGCGAGTCTTGTTGAAGGGTTAAACCCAGGGCAACCGTATGCTCATCAGGAAAAAATGTTTTGTTAAGGTCTACATCATTTATATCCGTTGCTTTGGTTTCTTCCCTGCCACGCACATCCATGAACGCGCTTATCTGAAAATTACTTCTGAGTTTAAATGTCAGGTCTGGTCTTAGGCGATAATTATTGGAGAATAATTTTGTGTAGGTGTTCGCTTCCGTTTCATTTCCTTCGCCAAAGTAGTACTGAAAGAAATTTGAGTAAGAGCCGGCAAAAGTGAAATTTACATTCTTGATCAAATCAAAGTGTGTATAAGTGGATTGCAAATTGAACTTGCCATGCGAGATCGTCTGAAGCTGAACATCAAAATAGCGACCGGGTGTCTTCAACGGGAATTTGAAGTAAGCGCCACCCAAAATCAATCCCAAGGTTGGATCATAACCGATCACAGGAGAAATAGCATAATCAGAAGGACTTACTTTTATTTTTTCCGATATAACCTTTATATCTCCACTCTTACTTGACTCATAAACAAGCTCTCCATTGATATAGGTTTTTAAAACCTTAGCGCTATAAAGTTCAAAGGCGCTAGCTGAAAAAATATCTTCTTGCAAAACAATAAAGTCAGCATAATAGCCGGGGGCAATTTTTCCCAGCGTTTTGTCTTCATTCAAAACATACGCACCATTTGCAGTAAATGCTTCGATCGCTTCCTCAACGGAAAGTGTCTTGGTTTCCACGCCCTCAATAGGTGAACCATCCGGATATCTACCCGTAACATTTACCGCTATCATCGGAAAGGGATTAAGACCATCGATCTGTGGGTATTCAGCAAATAACGTATCCATGCCATACGGATAATCACTTGTGAGAGCTCCCCTGGCCGATTGAAATTTGACACGGGTATTAAGTAAATCGCTTTCATCAAAATGGAATTCGGATGACGAGTGAGTCTTATAGAAAGAAGATAAATTTTTGTAATCAAATAATTGGCCGGCAATGATGGTCACCCCAAGACCGAGGTTTGAAGCCTGTTCCATTTGTTGTAAAGAAGTGTACCCGGCATGATCAATGATATGTCTTTGATGCGATGAGTTAGTTTGATTAGCTTTTACAACATTGAGAATATTTTGAACCCCCTCTTTTCCCTGAACGTGAAAGGCGAACGTACTTTTAGGGTGTAGTTGAAAAATGTCCTTCAGTTGCTTTTCGTCAAGAAATATTTTTCCACCCGGAGCGACAGGACCATCATGGTGCGGGTTGATCGATAGGGATTGGTCTTCAAAGAACTTCATCGCATGATACTTTACCCTCGCCTCGTCTACACCGCCACCAATGAGGCCCAAATGTTTTTTGCCAACGCTTTGCATCAAGCCTTCGGTCTGCGGCATTCGACCATAGCTTCGGGCTCTCAACCTGATTTTTAATAGATCATTCTTTTGAAGTTCCTGGTAAATTTTAAAGAAGTACGGATTGAATGTATTATCACCGATGGTGGTTATCCCATAGGAAAGTGCCAGTGCCTGCGCTTTTAAAATTGCTTTTTGAATTGTTTCCTCAGAATAGCGGGAACTGATTATTCGACTTGCTTCCATGGCAGCACCTTCCAGGAGGTAGCCATTTAAATTTCCGGCTGCATCCAGTTGAATCGTACCATCCTTAATGATGGTTGATTTATTAAACCCCAATTTTTTCATGGCTTTACTGCTGGCAATGGCAGCATGGCCACTCTTTAAAAAAATGATGGCAGGTGTATCCGGCATAAGTTTATCCAGTACCTGAATTGGATTCTCAACGTCTTTCAAAGTTTCATAACCCAGCTCGCGACCGATGTACATGCCATCGAGTAAATCGGTCTTTGTTAATTCAAGCTTTTTAAGGAATTGCTCTTTACTGCTGACATTGAAGAAACTTGTTTGCAATAGGCCCAACCCGCCATCAATAAAATGAATGTGACTGTCGATGATTCCGGGGATAACTGTTTTTGATTGCAGATCAACCTGATTAGCAAAATTCTTTAAATCGAGATGGGTTAGATCATTTCCGGTTTGGGTAATGATTCCATTTTCAACCACGAAGTAAGTTGCTTCGGGAGAGGAAGAATCGTTGGTGAAAATCTTCCCATTTAAATAAAGGGTGCTTTGAGCGGAAGCCACCACTGTTACAAGTAATAAGCAGAAAAGAAAGCCTATCTTTTTCATTTGTGTCATATTAATATAATGGTGTAATAAAAAATGGTTGAGATAAAAGAGAGAAGCGTGAGCAGATGCAAAATGCAGTGCTCCAAATTGGGTATCGGATTATCCCGTATGGGAGGAAGTGCCTTTAGCGTTTCCTGAAACACTTCTAGATACCTGGCTTGCCATTCTTCTGAGGCGCTTGTCAAATAGGGTATCCACCATGTTATAAATTCATGGATTAAAATTATAACCTGCACAATTATCGAAATTTCAATCAGAAGGTGGTTTTCCAAGCGCAGGGCGATTAGGGGAAACAGAACCAAAACGCCACCCAACAGCGATTCAGTCATTCTCCTTTTGAAAGAGATTGCCTGGATATTGTTGAAGGGGTAAAAATCAAAATGAAGCATGAGTTGGTGATACATGAAATGAAGCATATTAAAGGTCATGGCAAGGGTTAACATCTTTTGTGTTGTTGAATTACAACGCAAACGTAAATCAAGAGATGGCTTTCCCTGATAGTAAAGGGTTGATCTACAGATTTTTGGGATGAATTGAAGGCTGTGGGATGAATTGTAAACCCGCAGGGACAAACGGTAAAGTGAATTAACCCGGATGAACTGCTGCTTCCTTATTGAGGGAATGGATAAGGGTCTTTAGCACTTTATTTTTGGGCCTGGCTACCGGAATAGGTTCGCTGATTTCTTCCATTTGAATTCGATAACCCTGAGAATTGCCCTCCACGGATTTTATTTTATTCAAGTTGATGATAAAAGTGCGATGGCAGCGAAAGAAATCGGAGTGGCCGGAAAGCATTTCTTCTATCCTGCCTAACGCGCTTCGAAGCAATACTTTTTGAACTTTATTATCTTTTTTAAAAATAAACTCAACGTAATTGTCCTGAGAGCTAATGCTGATGATGGAAGAAGATTGTACCTCGAAATAGTCTTTGTTGTTTTCAGCTACAAACTTTACCAAGTGGTTGTCTGGCTTCTTTTCCGGTGGGTGGGATTTATTTTCCTGAATGTCTCTGTTAATATCGGCAGCCTGGTGAAGATTTTGTTTCAATAAGTAATTCTGCCGCAGAATGGTTATTCCCATCACAGGAATGATGGCGCTTGCGAATACATAAAATTCGATTTTAAAAAAAGAATAAACGGTTAGGGGAAATGCACCCACCAGAAATCCATAAGTAAGGTTTGCCAGGCCTAACAGAATCAAGTGCCACATGCCCCACAAAATTTGATTATAGACCTTCCAGCTCGTTTCGTCAAAAATTTTGGGCGTAAGTTTATAGCCGATAAGATCATTCATCGTAATCGTGCCATAGCTCACCAAACCGTATCCCAGGATAATATAGAATCGATCGTAAGCAAATACACTGAGTCCAAACGGGGTAAATACCATTAGAAATAGTGAGAGGAAAAGTCCAAAAAAGACATCTCTTTTCATCGCTTCTGGGAATGAAAAGAGCGGATAAGGCTGTCTTAGTATCTCGGAGATATACATCCTATCAAATGCCAGTTTATTGCCAAGATAGTAAGGTGATTACAAAAATGATAGAATTTATTCCTTGCTCTTCTTATATTGAAAATGGAGAGTAGTCAAAGTTCATGAAAATGAATCAGCTGAGTAATACTGCTAAAATCCTTTTCATTTTTATCATCCTGTTCGGGCTCTATCATGCTGCCGAATACCTGATCGTATTTCAGAATAATGCAGCTGGATTCTTGCTCGTTCAATTCGCTTTTTTCGTAACGGCATATTTTTTAGGCAGATGGTATTCAGGAGATGGATTAAGTACGTGGGGCTTGCCACTAAAAGGCAGGAAGAATTTTCTTGTTGGTGTTGCCTGTGGCGTTTTAATTTACGGTGCATCTTACCTTGTTTCGATACACACTGGTGTTGAAAGCATAACTAAGGTACCAGATTGGATAACGGTCGTTAAAGCAAGTGCTCCTTTTGCATTTGGTGTTTTGTTGTCATCCTTCTCAGAAGATATTTTAACAAGAGGCCTTGTTTATGCCCATTTTAAAAATAAGTTACAGCCCATTTGGCTTGTATCATTGTCTGCAATAGTCTATGTATTAAATCATATCTACCGGCTCGGAGACGGAATAGAGCCAATACTATATCTTTTTTTGCTAGGCGTTATTTTCTTCATCCCCCTATTAAGAACGAAAAACCTTTGGCTAACTGGCTTTATGCATTGGAGTGGTAATACTTTCTTTTTTATTTTCCATAATGTCATTCAAACAGAAAGTAGTAGTGATTTAATTTCCCCGAATTATCTTTTTTCAATTTGTCTTATATTCTTTATTCCAATTGTCTGGTTTGTCAGTAAAGCATATTTGAAGGAAGAAGTGCCGCACTAAAATATTCGGAGTGTTATCCCTGAGATACTGCATGACTATCACTTTCCTAAAAGTTTACCTCTGAAGCGGATCAACGGTTATGACAGGATTCATTGGTACTCACTCACATTTGGATTTCTGCGTTGGCGTTAAAAACGAGAATAAAAAACCCAGTTTTTTCAATCTGAAGCTTTGCTACCTCATTGTATCAGCTTCCACCACTCTGTTGATGGAAGATCGCTACCAAGAATTATAGGTTCACCTATTCTTGGTGTTGTTATCTTTACTTCTAGAACTTCCGCTTGCTTTTTGGCGCGCGTTATCGGATCCTTCCAGGCATGGTTGGCCAACACAAACTTTCCCCAATGCACCGGCATTAACACTTCAGCCTTTAAATCGATGCTGGCCTGCACCGTTTCTTCGGGCATCATATGAATGAGAGGCCACTGCCGATCGTATTGTCCGCACTCCAGCAAAGCAATATCAAAGGGTCCGTGTTTCTCTCCGATAACTTTAAAAGCAGCATCATAGCCGGAATCGCCACCAATAAAAATGTTGTGCGTTCCTGTTTTTAAAACATAAGAAGTCCACAATGACTTGTTGCGAATAAATCCGCGACCCGAAAAATGGCGGGCGGGGGTTGATGTCAATTGCATGCCCGGAAATACTTCTTCAGTATCCCACCAGTCAAACTCGGTAATACTATTTTCATCTACGCCCCAATGAGCTAAATGTTGACCAACACCCAGAGGAGCATAAAATTTTATTGCCTTTGATTTCAGTTTGGAGATGCTGTTATAATCAAGATGATCGTAATGATCGTGAGTGATAATCAATGCATCAATTTCCGGAAAGTCATCGGTTGAATAAATCCTGGCGCCTTCAAAAGATTTTGTTCCCAGATATTGAACGGGCGAAGGGCGGTCACTAAAAACCGGATCTACTAAAATGCGCTTCCCATTTATAAGAATCAAATAAGAAGAATGACCAAACCAAACGATGGCTGGAGTATCAGAAATAAAGGTTCTAAGATCTGTTTTTACCGTAGGTATAGACGCCTGTGGATAGCGCTCGGGTTTATCTTTAAAAAACTCTCTGAGCATGGAAAAGTAAGAAACTCCCTCAATCATCATGGGTGTCTCGCTCAGATTTTGGAAACTACCGTTACGATAGTTGGGTGATTGCTCAATCCGTTGCTGGCGGGCACCGCGGGGCAATTTGCCAAATGATTTCTGTTGCATAAATAAAAAGACGGTTAGACTCAGTAAGACGATTGTGATTAATAAAATCTTACCAATTTTTAGAAACATATCCTGATAGTCGTAGCTGAGGTGCCTTTTATTTTAGTTTCAAGACACTTTTAAGGAATCTGAGGTCTTGATTCTCTTTATCCACTTGTACACCTCCACCCACATTACTCCTGCAAAAGCTGCTGCAAGACATAATCCTATTGTATTAATCGGTATTTCTTCAAATTGAAATAATCTTTGCAGAGGGTGAAAATAAATCGATAGAAACAAGATGGCCAATGAAATTGAGAGCACGATCGGGATTAAAGCATTTTTATTTTTTAACGTGGTGAAAACGGAATGGCGAAAAGATCGATTAGCTAATGTCAGAAACAGGTTACTGAAAATAAGTGTTGAATAAATAATGGTTCTGACAAAAACCTCGCTCTTCCCTGCTTCCATAAAATAATAACCCAGTGCCAGGCATGCCAGGGTAATCATCAATCCCTGGAAAATGCTCATCGACAACTCAGGCCACGAAAAAAATGTAGTGCTCATCTTTCGTGGGTTCTTTTGCATAGAGTCCGGTTCAATAGGCTCGCGCTCAAAAATAACGGAACATGTGGGTCCCATGATCAGCTCCAAAAAAATAACATGCACGGGTGAAAAGATATCCAGATACTTCCACATCAAAAGCAAAGGCATAGTAACGATCAGAATGATCGGGATGTGAATAGAAATAATGTACTGAATTGCCTTTTTCAGATTCTCATAAATCCGTCTACCTAAAGCAACTGCTTCGGTCATATGAAACAAATCGTCATCGGCCAATACCAGCGAGGCTGCACTTTTAGCTACTTCACTTCCGCGTAACCCCATGGCAATTCCTATGTGCGCAGCTTTCAGGGCGGGTCCGTCATTTACCCCATCGCCTGTCATGGCAACCACTTCACCATTGGCTTTTAAGGCTTCAATCACTTTTAGTTTTGCATCCGGAAACATGCGCGCAAAAATATTGACTGATCCAACGTTAAATTTTAGTTCCTGATCACTCATCGCTATGACTTGATCTCCGGTTAGCACGGCTGAACTATTTTTTAACTCAATCTGATTGGCAATGGCAATAGCGGTCTCCGAATAATCCCCTGTAATCATTTTCACATTGATGCCCGCACTATAAAACTTTTGAAGAATGTCTTTCATGTTTTTTTTAGGAGGATCATAGAATCCAATCAATCCCAAAAATTCAAATACAAACTCTTGCTGGGTAGCAGGAAAATTTTGATCCCTGAAATCCGATCGCCCTACACCCAGAAGCCGAAATCCCTTTGAGGCAAGCTGCCTGGTGATCTTTAAAATGTGCTCCTTCTGCTGAGACGTTAATTTGGTTTGATTCAATACTCCTTCCACGCCACCCTTGCAGGCGATGATCCGCTCGTTTTGTTGATTACTGAAAACATGGGTCATGATCGGTGGCTTCCCGCCCAACGGATATTCATGAATCAATTTGAAATCAGGCCGTCTATCCTTAGGTGCAACGGTAGCATACGCACTATGAATAGATTTTTCCATCGGATCAAAAGGGGCCGTCTCCGAGGACCACATCGCGTATTCAAGCACAGTATTAAATTGGATCTGATCAGAAGTATAATCATAGATTTTATCTTGCGCGAAATCATAAATGGCCGAAAGACGCATCTCGTTCTCGGTAATGGTGCCAGTTTTATCTGCGCAGATTACTGTAGCTGCCCCAAGTGTTTCTACGGTGTGCGGAGATCTTGCTATTACTTTTTTCTTGTAAAGATGATAAGCCCCAAGCGCCATAAAGGTGCTGAAGGCAACAGGAATCTCTTCAGGTAAAACAGACATGGCAAGAGTTAATCCGTGTAACAAACTATGCAGAATGTCTTTAGATAGATAATAATTAACTCCCCACACTATCAGAAACGCCACCGCCCCGGCCGCTACCATCATCTTTACAAAACTTTTAATCTGTTCTTGTAGTGGGGTTTTAACTTCTTCTATTGCCTCAAGGGATTCCCCAATTTTTCCTAACTCGGTTTGCTTACCTATTGCCACTATGCGTGCAGTGCAAGAACCCGTCATGATCATGGTTCCCTGAAAAATCTTTGAACCTTCGGTTTCTTTAATGACTGGCAATGACTCGCCTGTTAAAATGCTTTCGTTAACGGAAAAATCATTCTGCTGTAGAATGACTGCATCGGCTGGTACCAGGTTGCCATCTTCCAGCACAATCAAATCATCAACTACGAGATCTTCGGCATTAATCTCATTGGTGAGACTGTTGCGAATAACTTTTGCTAAGGGTGCCGATAATTTTTTTAACGCATCTACAGCCGATCGACTTCGGTTTTCCTGATAAATAGAGATGCCCGATACAAAGGCAAGTGCGATCAGCATAATTACAGCCTCCCCTGTCTCGCCCAGTATTAAATAGATAGCCGCGGTACAAACCAGAATGATAAAGAGTGGCTCTGCCGCTATTTCCTTGATGACCGTAAATAATCTATGCTGCTTTTCTGCTTGAACAACATTCCAGCCGTGCTTTTCACGACTAGCTAACACCTGCTGATCTGTTAAGCCCGATAGTTTCTGAGTTTCTATCACGTTATTGTTTATAAAATTCATTCCTGTTTCCCAATTCAAATTTTCTTACCCTTCCACTTGCCGGATCGCATATAGAAAAATGCCATCGAGAACATGCTGATCCAATATACCCATTCGCTGCCCCAGCCCCAGGCAATTGATAGGTTCCAATATTCTAACACCAGAAAAACATAGACACAATAAATCACGATGGTAACTAATTCAATCATCAGGTTAACACGTGTATTTCCCGTGCCCGTTACCGCATTGAGCCAAATGGTTCCAACAGACATCATTAATAAAGCAACCGATACAATGCGAACAATGGGGACTGCCTCCGCAATAAATTCCTCGCCCTGACTATAAAAGGCTAAGAAGAACTCAGGTATCAGATTCAAAATCACAAAAATGAAAAGCGAGATTCCGAGGCTCATGGTGACAACGCGTTTGATCAAAGGCATTACCTCTTCCTGTTTACCCTGGCCGATAATGTTGCTTACCATCGTGTTAGTGGTTGATGCAAAGGCCCAGCAGAAAATTCCGAACAAGCCAAAAATATTTCGCATCGTATTGGAGATGGCCAAAGCACGCGGACCGTGATGTTCAACCAATATGTAAAAATATTCCCAACTCATGATGCTGATCGCAAACTGCACAATCAGCGGAGCCGACATGGTGAGAATTAATTTTATAATTGAAAAATCAATTTTTGTCTGTTCGAAAAAGGCAAACGATTTGTGAATTCCTTTGAAATGAATTACGGCATAGATCACAAACAAGCCCGAAGCCTCCGCTATAATAGAAGCGTAAGCAGCTCCATTAAAGCCAATCGCTGGCAATCCATAATGTCCGAAAATCATTCCGTAATCCAACACAATATTTACAGTCGCTTCTGCCAGTGTGCCCCACACCAAAAACCGGGTTTGATTTGTGCCTACCAGCAAGGCATTGCGCATCACATATAAATAGAGAAACGGCAGGCCCCAGATTCTTATTAACAAAAAGTCAATCACCTGATCGGCAATTAAAGGGTCGTGAATAAACGTTCGCAATACTATCGGAGCGAACAGGTAAGTTGCACCAATACCCAATGCCGCAATTCCAAGCGCAACCCACACGCCATTAAAAAATAATCTTCCAATTTCTTTTGGCAAATTCTGCCCGGCCCTGCGCGCTATCAAAGCCTGTAAGCCATTGTTAAGTCCATTACCAATAACTGCGAAAATCAAATAATAAACTCCGGTAATACCCGCACTGGCCAGCTCCTGCTCGCCCAGCATCCCTAAAAAAATGTTGTTAGTGATGAAGTTGATCTGCGGTACCAGCATCGCCAGCGAAATGGGCAATGCCATGAACAAGATTTGCCGATAGCCAGTGGATAGACGTAGTTCCATAAAAGAGTTCTGCAAAAGTACTTGAAAAGTCTGTTCATAGATGGCTTAATCGCAAACGATTTAACATCATAATACGAGTGATCGGAAAGTATTCTCCCCCATTATCAAAAAAGCTAAGTAACTTGAGTCCTCTTTAAAATATACTTATAATGAACACAAAGAAAATCGCCATCATTGGCGGAGGAAATTTAGGAGTCGCTATAGCAGAAGGTTTGTTGAAGAGCGGGTTTGCAACTTCCCAACAAATAACGGTGACACGAAGAACATTGTCGCGTCTTCAGTCTTTAAAAGATCAGGGCGTAACCATCACCGACAACAATCAATCTGCTATTGAAAGCAGCGATGTGATTATTGTTGCCTTAAAGCCTTATAATGTAAAAGAAGTCTTGGAAGGATTGAAAAAATCATTCGATCCGAAAAAGCATCTTGTAATTAGCGTGGTCACAGGAGTTTTCCTGAAAGATTTAACAGCCATCGTAGATCATGGGGTTCCTATGTTTCGGGCTATGCCCAATACTGCCATTGCCATTCAGGAATCCGTAACATGTCTCTGTCAAACCAATGCCACAGATTCGCAGATTAGTTACGTAACAGATTTATTTAATCAACTTGGCCTAACTATTTCGATTGATGAAAAACTGATGGACGCAGCTACCGTGTTAGGCGCCTGCGGTATAGCCTATGCCTTGCGGTTTATTCGTGCCGCTACGCAAGGAGGCATTGAAATTGGTTTTGATGCCAAAACAGCAAACCTGATTGCCGCACAAACGGTAAAAGGTGCTGCTGAATTATTATTGAAAGGCAATCGCCATCCTGAAGAAGAGATTGACAAAGTAACCACACCGAAAGGGTGTACCATTGTTGGGCTCAATGAAATGGAACATCGCGGGTTTAGTTCTTCGTTGATAAGGGGAATTGGAGCTTCGTATAATAAGATTATTTCTTAATAGTGAGGTTTGAGAAGTGTGGTTATGGATTGTCTTTAATAATTGCCTTGAATTTTCCATCAATAATATTTACCTCAGTGCCTGATAGTGTTTTTGCCTTAAAGCTAAACGTTACATCTATGTAATCTGTTCTTATTTTTTCAATTTTCAATTGTCCATCATAGGCTCCAAACTCGTCAGTCCCTTTTCTGTACAGGGCGAAAATCACTCCGTCTCCTATAACATAGTTTGTTCCGGCCACTAAAGTAGATGGATTATTAATCGTTATTGACATCCAGTCTGATTGAATATTATTCCCTGTTATTTGAATATAGCCTCCATTTTCTCGATACGCCTGGTTTGAAGTAGCTTCAAAGGCTTGACCATCTACAGTTGCCGACATAAGCGTTTCCGGAAAATCACCCTTTTCAATTCTTGTAAAAACAAGGTTGTACTCGAGCGCAAACTGATTAGTCAGGGTGATTTCGTTTTGATTAAATGAAATTACTTTAAATTTTGAAGATCCACCTAATGAATAACTTGCGGTTAGTTTATCCTCTAATACTTCCCATAGTCCGTCCCAAATGATCACGCTAATAGATAACTCTGTCGTCTCAAGGAATTCGCCTGTTGAGTTAAAGTAATAATACTGGTTGTCTATGCCTCTTGCTGAATTGCTTGGAGATTGGTAATCATCAAAACTAATTGCAGTTCCAGACTGCATAATTTTCGTAAGTTTCCAATAACCTTCAAGATCAGATTTTGTAGGAAAAACAGGTTTATCAGGTTGTTTATCCTCTGAACAGGAAATCAACAAAAAGAAGAAAAACACTATTATAACGGGGTTCAGTTTAAACATACGACAAGTTTAAAGATTAGAGAAAATCAAAGGTGCCAAGTTAGTGCACTACTTATAATAACATCTCGATATGTAAGAATTTATGAACTTTTCAACCTATTCCAGGTAAACCATAATTTCACTTGCTTATGATGAACAAACCTTCAATTTTTATATCGCTATTTGTTCCCGTAAATGGATCTTGAAAAACTCCGTTTTTCCATACAACACTACCGGTTACTCCACCGTAGACCAATGCAGATATGTAAATATCACCGTGTGCTACTGCAATTTGATTTATTTCAGTCACACTATTTGGCAATGAATTTAACGAGTTATATGTGCCATTCTTCCAATAGACAGGTGATCCGAGTTTGTCGCCTCCAATGTATAGTTCGTCTTTAGTGACAGTAATTGCTGTTGCTTTGGCGTTCGAAAGACCATCTGTTAGAACAGTTTCTATTCCATTCTTCCAATATTTTGCTACTTCTACACCATTTTTATAAGATGACCCTACGATATAAACATCATTCTCAAAAGTTGTTATGCCCCATGCGTATGATATTTTAGCACTTTGATCCACCTTTTGAGCAACACCATTTTTCCAGTATTTTCCAATCACTGAATCCGGCTTACTTTCTATTCCAGTTACATAAATATCTGTACCTGCAATTGCAATTCCTGTTACAAAAATAAATCCCATATCATTTTGAAGAATAACTGGATTTCCATTTTTCCAATACTTGATGCTATATTTTCCATTACTTCTTTCATAGCCAGCTATATAAACATCATTTCCTGAAATTGCGATTGCTGCTGCTTCCTCGTCTTTGGTACCATTTGAAAGGGTCGTCTCTGATCCATTCTTCCAATACTTGGCTACCCTGATGCCGCTGTTTATTTGATATCCAACCAGATGCGAATCCGACCCTATAGCTAAGCCAGCTAGTACATCTGAGTTTTTCGCTCCATCGGTAATCGGCACGAAATTTCCATTTCGCCAGGAACTTCCAACGTTTGCTTGACTTCCAAAAACAATAATATCATGTGTCGGCACATTGTCTTCGTCACTACATCCCAAGCAGAAAAAAGCAATTACAAAAAATAGGAAGTGAATTGTAAAATAACCTTTCATAAATATCGGATTCGTCTATGGCTAATAAATAGACCTCTTAAACTTAGCCAAGAAAATGAATTTGTCAAACAAGAGATCTGCCTTAAGGATTTTTATTAATCAATCAAATGCTCAATCGTAAAATTTACGCTAACCGCGATAAGCAGTATATTGCAGCATGTCTGATATTTTCACTACTGCCAATCGCATAATCATTACCTGTAGCAAACGTCTGGCTCCGTATCTCGAACAGGAAATTATTGAGCTTGGCTTTAAACCCGTGCGTACATTTATTACAGGGGTGGAGTTAACGGGTACAGTTAATGACTGCATTGTTCTTAATCTCAACCTCCGCTGTGCCAGCCAGGTACTTTATTCGTTAAAAGAATTCGCGTGCGATGGACCTGATTCCTTGTATAATAACCTGGTTCGCTATCCATGGGAAGACCTGTTAGAATCAGATGGATATTTATCCATAACCAGTAATGCCACACACTTTACGGTAAACAACGAAATGTTTGTGAATGTAAAGGTGAAAGATGCAATTGCTGACAGAATGCGAAGGGAAACTATGCGCAGACCCGACTCAGGATCGGAGCTGAAGGGCGCTGTATTCCATTTGTATTGGAAAGACGAGCAAGCCGAAATTTTTCTTGACACCTCCGGAGAAACACTGGCCAAACACGGCTATCGTAAAATTCCCGGCAAGGCCCCTATGCTGGAGTCGCTGGCGGCCGCAACAGTGTTGGCTACAAAGTGGGATCGAAAATCCCCCTTCGTTAATCCTATGTGTGGATCGGCTACAGTAGCCATTGAAGCCGCACTAATAGCAACTAACCGAAGACCAGGTTTGTTTCGAAAAAATTATTCATTCATGCATGTGAAGGGATATACCGTGTTAGCGTATGAAACAGAAGTAAAAAAGTTGCAGGATCAAATTCACGAAGTTACTGGTTTAAAAATAATTGCCTCTGACATTAGTGAAGATGCCATCAACATTTCAAAAGTTAATGCGGGTATCGCAGGGGTAGAACAACTGATTGAATTTCAACAGTGCGATTTTGAATTGACGTCTATTCCTGAATCGCCTGGGGTAATCTATTTCAATCCGGAATATGGCGAACGATTGGGAGAAATATCTGAATTAGAAATAACCTATGCGCGCCTTGGCGACTTTATGAAAAAGAAATGTCAGGGTTATCTGGGTTACGTTTTCACGGGCAATCTTGATCTCGCTAAAAAGATTGGGTTGAAAGCAAGTCGTAGAATCGAATTCTATACGAGTACCATTGACTGCCGCCTGCTAGAGTATGAGTTGTATGGTGGAAGC
>DAOOCD010000004.1:26293-44364 GCA_035408225.1 Cyclobacteriaceae bacterium
TGGAAAAATACCGGTGTTCCGGAAAATTCGATTGCTGCACTTCAACATGCTATCCAATTAGGTTGTTATGGTAGTGAGTTTGATGTACACATGTCATCTGATTCTGTTCTATTCATTCTTCACGATCACTCAATTCAGGGAATACATATTGAAAAAGCTTCCGCATCTGAACTGAGAGGAATAAAACTTTCCAATGGAGAGTCGCTACCAACACTAGAAGAATACTTAGAAGCTGGAAAAAATCAAAATACCCGGCTTATTCTTGAAATTAAATCTTCGAGCATAAGTAAAGAGAGATCGTTAGCGCTTGCAAAAAAATGTGTTGAAGTCGTTCATAAACTTAATGTCGCCTCCATAACAGAATACATTGCCTTTGATTTTGCTGTTTGCAAAAAAGTAAAAGAACTTGACCCTAATGCCATGGTAACCTATTTGAATGGCGATAAATCGCCCGAAGAACTAGCCGTTGCAGGGTTAGATGGATTAGATTATCATTTTAGCGTTCTCAAGAAAAATGAGGCGTGGTTACAAGATGCCCACGCAAGAAAACTGATTACGAACGCCTGGACTGTAAATGATGAAGAAACCATGCAATGGCTGATCAGTCGCAGGGTTGATTTCATTACCACCAACGAACCAGAAAAACTGATTCAACTGCTAAATCGTTAAACAGCCGTTCAGCCTCTTTCTATTCTGTTCAGATAACCGAACTGAACAACAACATATTCTTTTTGCATTTTGCTCTCTATAAACTCAATAATCTATGCGATTTAAATTTTTAATAAAAACTACCTCGCTATCAATAGCTATCTTATTGATCTCGATCACAACTTTTTCTCAGGCTCAACCTGAACGCGTTCTACCCGCTGAATCGGCTGTCAACTCTACCGGCCAGGTCACCATTAAAGGAAAAGTAGTCCCTTACAAAGTTACTGCCGGCACTCAACCTGTGTGGAATGCTGAAGGGAAGCCCAGCGCAGCTTTGTTTTACACCTATTACGAGCGCACCGATGTAACGGATAAAGGTAAGCGCCCATTGGTTATCTCTTTTAATGGCGGTCCCGGCTCTGCTTCTGTTTGGATGCATGTTGCCTACACCGGACCCAAACAACTGAATATTGATTCCGAAGGATATCCCGTGCAGCCTTATGGCATCCGCGATAATCCACACTCCATTCTGGATGTAGCGGATATTGTTTACATCGATCCTGTAAACACAGGTTTCTCCCGTATTCTAGATCCAAAAGCAGAGAAGTCAACTTTTTTTGGGGTGAATGCTGACATTAAGTACCTGGGCGATTGGTTAGATAATTTTGTTTCACGCACCGGCCGTTGGACATCTCCAAAATATATCATTGGCGAAAGTTATGGTACTACTCGCGTTTCTGGTCTGGCTTTAGATCTTCAAAACAATCATTGGATGTACTTGAATGGTGTGATTTTGGTGTCGCCAACAGAACTAGGTATAAAACGCGATGGCCCGGTGAACGATGCGCTATCACTTCCTTATTATACAGCGGCAGCCTGGTATCACAAAGCATTACCTGCTGATCTGCAACAGAAAGATTTATTGGATGTGCTGGCCGAATCCGAAAAGTTTACAGTGGATGAATTTCTTCCGGCCCTTGCCAAGGGTGGCTTTATTGATCCCGCCAAAAGAAAAGAGATTGCTGCAAAGGCTGCTCGTTACTCGGGCATTTCCGAAGAAGTATTTATGGGTCATAATCTGGCAGTACCTACCCAGTTTTTCTGGAAAGAGTTATTGCGCGACAAAGGATTTACCGTAGGTCGCCTGGATTCACGTTATAAAGGGATTGACAAAATGGAAGCGGGTGAACGGCCCGACTATAATTCAGAACTTACGTCATGGCTGCATTCATTTACTCCTGCTATCAATTACTACTTACGGGATGTGTTGAAGTACAAGACTGATTTGCAGTACAATATGTTTGGCCCTGTTCGTCCATGGGACAATTCAAATGATCAAACCGGTGAGAATCTTAGGTTGGCAATGGCAGAAAACCCATACATGCATGTGATGATTCAATCAGGTTATTATGATGGAGCAACAACTTACTTCGATGCAAAGTATTCGATGTGGCAACTTGACCCCAGCGGCAAAATGAAAGATCGGTTACGCTTTGAAGGGTACCGTAGTGGCCACATGATGTATCTACGCGCTGAAGATCTCGCAACAAGTAATGAACACATCCGGGATTTTATTAAGAAATCTACTCCGGCAAACGGAGTGCCCGCGAAATACTAGCAGTAACGTTTCTTTTAAAACTAAAAGTCCGGTACAATGTATCGGACTTTTTTTATACTGTTGAGAAGCCGCAACACAGATTATTCATTCTTGAGTGCTTCTACTGGATTGATTCTGGCAGATTGCATCAAAAGAATATTGATAGAGGCAAGGGCAAAATCGAGAAATTACAAATAGCGTAGAAAAGCGTTTGAAGGTAAGCTTTTAACTCGGTCATACGCTTTGCATAGCGGGTACATCAGCAGCACGATCACGACCCAAATTAAAAGAACCCACTGAAGTGAATAGCCGCCCTCGGGAGTGATGCCTCCAAACGATTTGGCAAAGTGCAAATCTATTTCGGCAAAAGATTTACCCGTGCGCATCATGGTGCTGATTAATGCAAGTGCATGGATCACATAAAAGTGAGCGATGAAATAAAACAAGGGAACACGACCGAAAGAAAGCAATGGATTATGAGGCTTTATCTCAAATTTTTCGAGCCACGCGAGTAGTATCAAAAACGGACCAATTGTCATCAATGTAAATAGAAAGGAAGGCGGATATTTGCTTGTATTCAGAAATGACAGCACGGTGTACCAACCCGATTGTTGTCCTGCCCACGGAGCCGGATCTCCATAAAAGTTAATAAATCGAAATACAATAAAAGCAATCACACACGCAATCCCGGTACGAAGCAAAAGCTTTTGCCGGGTTGATGCCTCGATGTTAGTGTACCATGTCCCTATACTATAGCCAAGCAACATAATACCTAACCATGGAATTATCGGGTATGTTACTATGAAAGCAACATCAGGTGTAACTGCAAGTAATCCTCTGCTCATTAGTATTGTCCATGGGGTAAACCATATACTTGCTAGCTCAACGGAAACTCCGCTCAATAAATTATGACCGGTAACAATCATCAATCCCAAAATTAATATTGCCCGACCGGGTAAATGAATTAACGCTGCCAGCAACATCATGCAAATGCCAAACACCCATAACACACTAAGAATAGTAACATCGAAATAGAAGTTGAAGAAATACCCAAAGCGCAATATGGTGAACTCTAAAACTACTAGCCAGATACCTCGCGTAAGCAGGTAGCGCGAAAGTTCTGCTTTGGATTTTCGTTGCAATGAAATCTTTGCCGATAACCCGGAAAGAAAAATAAAGCCCGGCATACAAAAGTGCGTAATCCATCGCACAAAGAACAAGACCGTATGTGTCTTGGTCAGATCAGTTGGATTAAATACAAACGCATCGGCATGAAAGTAATCACGTGTATGGTCCAAGGCCATGATTACCATGATGAGGCCACGGGCAATATCTATTGAAGCAAGACGATACGATTGGCCGGGGATTTTAATTTCTGACATGGATATGAAATTAGTGCCACGAGAATAGATAAGTTGAGTCTATTTCTCAAGTTGAATCGACTACTGAAATGGATGCTGGCCAAACTACCAATCAGATTCCTCTCAGTTGCCTGGCAGCATGATGAATCCGTACAATACCAATGTGATTTGGTTTGATTTTATAGACAATTCGATAATTGCCTTCTATTAACTCTCGGATATTTTCATTCCCAAATTCAGGTACAATTCTGCCAGAAATCGGAAAGTTTTCAAGTTGATCTACCCGGCTAATGAGTTTACTGATAAATCTATCTGCATAAAGCTTTGAATCCTGGGCAATGTAATCATGAGTATTTTTTGAGTCTTCAATAGCTATATCTGTCCATACAACTTTTACCATTTTTTTACCAGCTCTTTCACCTTGCTATGATCAGTGGTGCTGCCTTGCTCTAGTTGGATAAGCCCCTTTTCTATTTTCTCTTCAAAGATGAGTCGCTCCATCAGTTCCTCCAACTCGATTTCCTGCGGTAATTCCCTAATGGCTTCTATCAGTTTGTCTCGTTTCATTATATTCCTCTTTTTTGACAAATCAATTTAATCATTTTATGTAAAAGAATGAGTGGAATTTTGCCCGGCTAAAAATATTCGTTTTAAAAACTAAAGCTTGCCCTTTAAAAACTCAGCTGTGTAGCCCTTTCCTTTCTTGGCCATCTCTTCCGGGGTGCCCGCAAACATAAGCTGGCCGCCTTTTTTCTCACCGCCTTCAGGCCCCAGATCTATAACCCAGTCGGCACATTTTATTACTTCCATATTGTGCTCAATTACAATAACGGTGTGCCCCTGATCTACCAGTGCATTGATTGCCTTCAGTAATTTTGAGATATCGTGAAAATGCAATCCGGTAGTAGGCTCATCAAAAATGAAAAGTATACTACCGGTAGTGTCCGAATTATTTTTTCCTAAAAAAGAAGCCAGCTTTACACGTTGAGCTTCGCCACCTGAAAGTGAGTTAGACGATTGTCCAAGTTTCACATAGCCGAGGCCTACTTCAAAGAGCGGCAGAATTTTTTCGTAAACAGCTTTCTTATCTCTAAAGAATTCAAGGCCATTTTCTACTGTCATGTCGAGTACATCGTAAATGTTGGCACCTTTATGCTGTACCTCCAATACTTCCTGCTTAAAGCGTTTGCCTCCACAGCTTTCGCATTTTAAAAAGATGTCGGCCATAAACTGCATCTCAACTTTAATCTCGCCTTCGCCTTCGCAGGTTTCGCACCGGCCACCGTCTACGTTAAACGAAAAATGAGAGGGCTTATAACCGCGCTGTTTGCTTAGCGGTTGCTCTGCATATAGATTGCGAATCGCATCGTATGCTTTTACATAGCTGATGGGGTTGGAACGTGACGATTTACCAATCGGATTCTGATCGACAAATTCGACTTGCGTAATCTTTGTAACATCTCCCTCGAGGCGATCGTACTTTCCGGGAGTTTCCGCTACGGAGCCATTCAATCGGCCTATTGCCGGATACAGTATTTTCTTGATCAGTGTAGACTTACCCGAGCCACTCACTCCGGTAACAACCGTAAGTGCTCCCAACGGAAATTTGACAGCCAGATTTTTCAGATTATTCTCGCGTGCACCCGTAACGGTTACTGAATCTTTCCACTTTCTTCGAACCGTGGGCACAGCAATTTTTTCAGTGCCGTTGAGATAATCCACCGTGTGAGATTTTACTTTTCCATTAAGATCTTTTTGCGAACCCTGAAAAATCAATTCACCACCATGCGAGCCCGCATCAGGGCCGATATCAATAATCTGATCGGCTGCACGCATGATTTCCTCCTCATGTTCCACCACAATTACAGTATTGCCCATGTCGCGCAACGATTTCAAGACTTCAATCATCCGGGCAGTGTCGCGCGGGTGTAGCCCAATGCTGGGTTCGTCCATAATATACATGGAACCTACCAGGGCGCTCCCCAATGAGGTAGCAAGTTTAATGCGTTGAAATTCTCCACCCGATAAAGTAGAAGTAACCCGGTTAAGCGTGAGATAACCCAAGCCAACCTTTGTCATGTATTCAAGGCGTGACCTAATTTCAGTTAAAATTCGTTCGGAGACTTTTTGCTCATAAGCAGGTAACTTCAGCTTTTCAAAAAACACCAAGGTGTCCTCAATAGGCATCAGCACGAGATCCGTAATCGATGCATTAGCAATCTTCACATAGGCGGCATCTTTCCTGAGTTTGGTCCCCCTACAATCAGGGCAGGTCGTTCTTCCGCGATAACGCGATAACATAACCCGATACTGAATTTTATGGGTCTTTGATTCCAGGTATTTAAAGAAGCTGTGAATTCCATCAAAATGTTCATTGCCACTCCAAAGCAGGTCGCGCTCCTTCTGACTTAACTCACCATAGGCCCGGTGAATCGGAAAATCAAACTTAATGCCGCTCTTAATTAATGGTTTCGCCCATTCACTCATTACCTCACCCCGCCAGGGCGCAATAGCTCCTTCAAAAACAGAAAGACTTTTATCCGGGATTACCAGGTCTTCATCTATACCCAGGATTTTTCCAAACCCCTCGCAGGTCTGGCAAGCACCAAAGGGATTGTTGAAGCTAAACAGGTTAATGGATGGTTCCGTAAATGAAATCCCATCCAGCTCAAAGCGATCAGAGAAACTAACTTTCTTTTCTCCTTCCACATAGATGAGGCAATCCCCATGACCTTCAAAGAAAGCTGTTTGCACTGAATCGGAAAGTCGGAAAGTAAGATCTTCATCCTGGGCATTGACTGCTGCGCGATCAATAAGGATTTCGACCTCACTGGTATCAATTTTAGCAGAGGTCTTTTTTTTCTTTCCCTCACCCCGTCCTCGTTCCTCGGACACCCCTTTCCCCGGGGAGAGGGGCTGGAGTGAGGGATTTAAAATCTCCTCAATAAACTTCACCTCGCCATTTACAAGTACTCTCGCAAATCCTTTACTCAAAAGCAGGTTAAGTTCATCTTCCAGTTTGCGGCCTTTCATTACCCGAAGCGGGCAAGCCACCATAATTCGGGTGCCCTCTTTTTGTTTATTAATGAAGTCTACTACATCGGTTACGGTATCGCGCTTTACTTCTTTGCCGCTGATGGGCGAATAGGTTTTACCGATTCGTGCGAAAAGTAATTTCAGATAATCATAGATCTCGGTAGTGGTTCCCACCGTTGACCTTGGGTTGCGGGTGTTTACCTTTTGCTCTATGGCAATTGCCGGGGATACACCCCGGATATAATCTACTTCTGGTTTTTCCATGCGGCCTAAAAACTGGCGGGCATAGGAGCTCAGGCTTTCTACATACATGCGCTGGCCTTCGGCAAACAATGTATCAAATGCGAGTGAGGATTTTCCTGAACCAGAAAGACCCGTAATTACCACCAACTTGTTTCGGGGTATAGCTACGCTAAGGTTCTTTAAATTGTTAACCCGGGCGCGCTTAATAATAATGAACTCTTTGGGATCGAGATCATCTAAATATGAATCGTTGGAAGTTGGGTTCATGCGAAACCGCAAAAGTAAAAAAACGAAGGGCCTTGTCCTATTAAGGATTCAAAGTTTGAGCCAGGTCCCCGCTTGGTATCACTTTAACAAAAACGCCATCCGTTGGTTGCGGATGGCGTTAATGAAATCCTTTGTGATTAGTTGCTAGTTATCGAAATCGGGATCGTAGCTGGCTTCCTTTGCCGGGCCGTCACCATCAAAATCATCATCACTACCACTATTGTCAAAATCATCATCGGCTGCCGGAGTGCGGATGTCATCATCATCGCCCTCAAACTCCTGCTTTTCGCTGGACTCTACATCATAGCCACCATCGCTGTTTTTAGTAGCGGGTACTTTCACCAGATATACAGAATCATCTGTTTCCAGCGGAAAAACGAAAATTGGTTCCCGTTTCGCATTGGTAATGCGGGTGATGCTGGCCTCATATCCATTAGGGTATTGATCCTTTAATAAGTCCCGTAGGTCCTCGCTCAGGTTTTCGAGACTTTTTATTATACGTTTCTTTGCTACAGCCATTGTCGTTAAAAATCGGGCTCAAATAGCATAAGAAATAGTTTAGAAGGCAAATATTTTTCAATATTTTTTGTGATTTAAAGGTTTATTCCTATTTTTCATTTCACAAACAATTCATTTAACCCACATACTATCGACCGAGACATCTACGTTACCTAAACGCAAGACAGATGATTGACAGCAGATTCAGCGACAGCCAGTTGGTTTCGCTCTATCAAACCGGTAACGAAGAGGCGTTCGAGATGCTACTTCACAGACACAAATCCCGTATTTATACGGCCATTTACATGATTGTAAAAGATCGCTATGAGGCACAAGACCTGCTTCAGGATACCTTTATCAAGGCGATTAATACAATTAAAGGTGGCCGGTACAACGAAGAGGGTAAATTTTTACCCTGGATTAGTCGCATTGCCCACAACCTGGCCATTGACCATTTCCGCAGGAACAAACGCTACCCAGAGGTAGTGTTGGAAGATGGTAGTCGTGTATTCGACTCCATGCAGTTTTCGGAAGAATCCTACGAAACCAAGCAACTCCTCCGCGACACCAAATCGCGCCTTCGCGATTTGATCATGGAATTGCCTACGGAACAAAAACAAGTACTGATCATGCGCCACTATCTGGAGCTGAGTTTCCAGGAAATTGCCGACCGCACCGGGGTGAGTATTAACACAGCCCTCGGCCGGATGCGCTATGCGTTGATCAACCTGAGGAAGAAAATGATTAAAAACCATATTGCCTATGATAAAGACCTTTACCCAAAACGATCTGATCAGGTTTCTATACCACGAGACCTCGGAAGAGGAGACGAAGGAGATTAACAAAGCCCTTCTTTGTGACAGTGAACTGCAAACGCAGTATAAGGAACTAAACGCCACTCGTAAGGAATTAGATGCGGCTAGACTAGAGCCGTCTTCCGAAGTAGTGGAGAACATTCTCAACTACGCGCGCGGATTTCAAGAACATCATTAAATCTCACAAGCTTAATGCAAGGTCTTCCCTAATCGGAAGACCTTTTTATTTAACAACTCATCAGCCTGAACAAGTGAAGTTTAATGTGCAATAAATTATGATCTTCTGATGCGAATGCTCATCGCTTCCGCTGGATTTGTAATTAAGAGCTGATCAAAATCAGATTCTGAAAATCCTTTTTGTCTTAATCGTGGTAATAATTCATTAAAGATATTGGTATATCCCTTGAACTCTCCGCCCGAAGGTTCACCAGGTTTATACCAGCCTGCATCATGAGAAATTAGAACGCGGTTAAGCAGACCTTCATTCTTCAGTCGCACAATTGAATCTGTATAGTTGTCGAAATCACCCCAACCAATTCCATCCAGGCTAACCCAGGCCCCCTGGCGCGCAGCGTTTAGATGATAACTCTTTTCTGACTCGGCTTGTGCATGCACCCATACAAAGGCATTTGGATGAACTCCCATTGATTTTAGAATCTCCAATTGCTCCAGCGCAGCTTTGGCCAACCCTGTATGCGAACAAATGGTAAGTCCGGTTTTAAGATGTGCAACAGCTGCTGCATGCACCAACTTCTTATGAAGCTCTGAAAGAGGTTTGTCTGCGTCAACTCCAATCTTTATGAATCCAGGTTTAACAGATGTGCCGTTAATCCCTTTCTTAAATTCATTGATCCATCGTTTGGCTAACTGTTCCGCAGTTTCTGATAACGCCCACGATGGCAAATACTTATTTCCTACCGCCCCGTAGTATCCGGTATTCGTGATTATCTGAACGCCACTTCGTTCAGAAAGCATCTTCAGAAGTATCACATCCCGTCCGAGAAAATCAGGAGTACAATCAAAAACACTTTTTACGCCTGCTTGCCTGGCTTCCAGCAGATAAGGAAGAACTTTCTCAATCACTTCGCCTCGGTTCCACCGATCAAAACTGATTTTATCAGCTCCGATAAAATCTACGAGGAAATGTTCGTGGATGAGTGTTTTCCCTAACTGCACACTGGGGATTGGTCCATTAACCGTATTAATGTAAGGCTCTTTCTTTTTTCCATTCAAAAACAAAAAGCCCAACCCCGCAATGAGAAATTCTCTTCGCGAGAAGATCATCGCGTTTATAATTCAGTAATAAAAATCTTTCTCCAGCGCACCTTCACACCACCGCCATCATGTATCTGTAAAGCAATCTTGCCGCTGCGCGAGCCGATCTTATCATCGGTAAGTGTAATCATCTGCTCGCCATTGAGCCATGTGGTGACTTCATTGCCTTTCACCCTTACTTTCATCTCATTCCAATCTCCTTCCTTTAGTGCTTTTTCTTTATCTGCAGTTGGTTGAATGAGCCAGCCTCTCCCATACGATTCATAAATACCGCCACTGTGCATATTCAAAGGGGCAACTTCGGCCTGCCAGCCGCTCACCGTGGTGCCATCTATCTGCGAATGAAAAAACACTCCGCTGTTTCCGTTCGATTCCTGTTTGAATTCTAGTGTCAGCTCAAAGTCTTTATATTCCTTTTCTGTAGCAAAATATCCGTACTGCTTGTCCGGACCACTTTCACAAACCAGTAGTCCTTTTTCAACATACCACTTTTCGGTTCCATAAATTTTCCAACCTGAGATATCTTTCCCATTAAACAGTGATTGCTTTTTCTGAGCCTGGGAAAAGGGTACATAAAACAGGGCTATAACGACTAACAAGATCAATTTTTTCATAAGAGGTAAATTATCTTACCAAGGTAGGAAAAATAGAAGAGCCATAAAGAGTATCTGGTTTTTTGTAATTTTATTTATACCACCTAAATCATCGCTTATGCGGATTCTTGTTCCCGTAGTATTCTGCTTTATTCTTGGCGGTTGCTCAACAGGATCTAATTCTGTGACCGAGCAAGCGGATGTTACTGACTCCGCAGAAATACAACCTGCATCGGATTTTACACTTGCCAGCCTGGCCGGTGAGTGGCACATGGTAACACAAATGGATAACGATTGGGTGCTCTTCTATCCGTGCGATGCCGACAATACATTCGTTCAGATAAAAGGAGATTCTATTATTATAGGGTGGGGGCAGGATGCCACGCTGGGAAAAATTGAATCGTGGTCTACATCCAACGATTACCTTTCGCTAGTCGTAAATGATTCATACTCAACCAACACCTACCGGGTACAACAAACCGAAGACGGCCTTACCCAATGGTGGCTTTGGGAAGATGCAGAAGGTCCTTCTTATTTTATTCCTGCGGCCGAAAAAAACAACTACGCAACAATCAAACAACCATGCAAAGAGTGTTGGGAAGATTGTGAGGAAGGGCAATAGCATTCGATTTCGAAAAAATCCTGAGCCCATGCGGTGAACATCGCGTGGTTTTCTTTCTTTGCAGCGTGAAAATTTTGATCCTCCATCAACATTTCAATACCCCTGAGACAGGCGGTGCCATCAGGTCGTATTACCTGGCAAAAGCATTGGTGGATAGCGGCATGAAGGTGGTTGTTATAACAGCTCACAACGAAAAGAAGTATAAAAAAGAAATCACCGAAGGCATTGAAGTTCACTATCTGTCTGTTGCCTACAACAATCGTTTTGGATTTGTCGCCCGCAGCTGGTCTTTTTTAAAGTATGTAAAGGGAGTAATCAGGCTTGCTGGTCAATTTAAGGATTTCAACTACTGTTATGCTATTTCAGTTCCACTCACAGTGGGATTGGCTGCCCAATGGATTAAAAGTCGATACAAGATTCCTTACATTTTTGAAGTAGGTGATTTATGGCCCGATGCTCCGATTCAAATGGAGTTTGTGAATAATTATTTCTTTAGTGAAGCCTTGTATTTACTTGAGAAGAGTATTTATAAATCAGCTCATTCTGTTGTTGCGTTATCGCCCGCCATTCAATCGGCTATTGAAAAAAAAGTGTCCGGTAAAAAAGTACACCTGATCCCAAACATGGCAGATTGTGAGTTTTACAAACCGGAACGTAAAGACCCGACACTGGAAGAGCGATTTCAGGTGCAAAACAAATTTGTTGTCTCTTATATTGGCGCAGTAGGTGTAGCCAATGGGTTAGATTATTTCCTGGAGTGTGCTAATGCTGCTCGTAAAGCAGAACTGCCTCTTCACTTTTTTATCTGTGGCGATGGCGCGCTTGTTGATCGACTGAAAAAAAATGCTCAGCAACTCAGCCTTGCCAATCTTACGTTTCTTGACTTCACCAATCGTAATGGTGTACAAGAACTTCTGAATGTAACAGACGCTTCGTTTACCTGCTACAAACAGGTTCCCATTTTAGAAACCGGATCGCCCAATAAATTTTTTGACGGGCTCGCAGCCGGCAAGCTGATCGTTATCAATTTTGGAGGCTGGATAAAGAATGAGATTGAAGAAAACCAATGCGGAATCTATTGCAATCCGCAACAGCCCACTGACTTTGTAAAGAAAATCACTCCTTTCCTGCACGAACAAGAATTGTTGTCCCGGTATCAGGCTGCCTCAAGACACCTGGCCGAAAAAAAGTATAGCAGAAAACAACTGAGCGCTGAATTTGCTGCCATTTTTAGCAGTCCAATCTAAAAGAGTGTGCTCCGAATCGCCCGCGTCTCGATTGCTATCGGGAGCGCGTGCCATAGCCTCAAACCACTTACTTTCTGACCTTAATAACAACCTTTCCTTTTGCCCGACCTGCTTCTACATAGGACATCGCCTCGTTTGTTTGCTCAAATGGAAAAATCTTATCCACGACCGGTCTTATGACACCCGATTCTATCAGTTTTGTAATTTGACCCAATTGCTCTCCATGTGCCCTCATAAAAAGGAAAGAAAAGTTTACCCCAAGTCGCTTTGCTCTTTTCCTGACACCTGCACTCAATATTCTCATTACAATCTTTAAGAACCAGTTGCCATTAATTTGAATTGCGAAATCCGGGTCAGGAGGACCAGAGATAGAAATAACTTTCCCATTGGGCTTTACTATTCGCAATGATTTTTCAAGTGTTTTTCCGTCCTGACTGTTAAGCACCAAATCGTAATCTTTGAGAATCGTTTCAAAATCCTGCGTTTTGTAATCAATCACAGTGTCGGCACCAAGATTTTTCACCAACTCAAAATTATCAGCACTTGTGGTTGTTGCAACACTTGCACCCAGATGTTTAGCCAACTGAATGGCTATCGTTCCAACACCCCCTGAACCTGCCTGTATGAAAACCTTTTGTCCCTTTTTCACATTTGCCTTTTCAACGAGCGCTTGCCAGGCAGTTAAACCAACCAACGGAATGGAAGCCGCCTGCTCCATCGAAATGTTTTTTGGTTTCAAAGCAACATCGTTTTCATGGATAGCAATGTATTCCGCAAATGTGCCAATTTTAAAATCGGTAGGTCGGGCAAACACTTCATCACCAACGTTGAACTGATTAACTTTTGAGCCCACTTTTATAATAATTCCTGCGACATCATGCCCCAAAATCAAAGGGAATTTATACGGAAGTAGCAGCTTAAATTCGCCAGCTTTTATTTTGGCATCTAATAGATTGACACCGGCAGAATGAATTTCTACCAAAACCTCATTTTCTTTTAAAATAGGTTCAGGCAAATCAACAAGTTGTAAGCTGTCTTCTTTATTGTATCTATTTATGGTAAATGCTTTCATCTCTTAAACTTGTTTATGTTTTTAATGACAGAATTTTCAAAGGTCTTAAATGAAAAATACTGGATGGCAGGGAACAATGTAGAACCTTTACCCACGGGATGATTAAATTTTGGGCTTTCATTTTCAACCAACTTCAACAGCTTTTCCACAACAGCCGTTGGCTCTTCTGATTTTGAGAATAAATCTCTTGTATAATCTTCAAGTGTTGCGCGATACGCGTCATAGTCACTTATTTTATTTTCCGCCACTTTAGAGTTAGAGACTATGTTGGTTTTGAAACCCATCGGTTCAACCATACTTACTTTTATATTAAATTCATTTAGTTCAAAACGCAGCGCTCTGAAATATCCTTCAAGGGCATGCTTGGAGGCAGCATAATAAGCACCGCCTGGAAGACTGATTAATCCCATAATAGAACCAACGGTAATTATTTTTCCAAAACGTTGCTTCCTGAAATACGGCAGCAACTCATTGGTAAGTTTTACAGTTCCCCAAAAGTTTGTATCCAATTGTTTTTTGCCTTGCTCAATAGTCGTTTCTTCTGCAAGACCAGATAAATAGAAACCTGCATTGTTTATCAGCACATCTAAATTTTTGATTTCGCTGAAAAGGTTTTTACCAAAAGATTCAATTGAATGGTCATCGGCAATATCCAATGGCAATAATTTGAAGGGTAATTTGGATTGGTATTTTTCCGGGTCACGACTTGTTCCGATTACGATATACCCACTTTCGTGCAGCTTACTGGCGATTAGTAGTCCAAAGCCGGAAGATGCCCCGGTTACTAAAATTGTTTGTTTCATACTTTTCTGTTTTATAATTTTACTTGCACATTGCAAGTGCAAATGTAGTATTAACTTGCATATTGCAAGTGCTTTTAAAGATATTTTTATGAATAAGACCAAAAAGAGGTCCGATTGCCCTGTTAGCTGCTCCCTTGATCTATGGGGAGACAAGTGGTCTCTGTTGATTGTAAGAGACCTGATGTTCGCAAAAGAATGTACTTACGGTGATTTCCTTAAGTCAGCGGAAGGAATAGCCACCAATATTTTAGCTTCCCGGTTGCTGGTGCTGGAAGAAAACAAAATCATTGAAAAGTTAGACCACCCGGATAGCAAAGCAAAAGTGCTATATAGGCTGACTCGGAAAGGAATCGACTTACTTCCTGTAATGATTGAAATAAATTTATGGGCTGAAAAATATTTCACTATACCAGACGATAGAAAGGCGATGTTGAAGGAAGTGAAAAAAGATAAGGCTGGATTTATAAAAGCAATGACTAAAGAATTGGAGAGACAGGACAATTAGATAGTTAAGCAACTACGAAATCGCACACACTTGTCTGGCCGTGCTTGCTGCCCAAATCCAAACCGGCAGGCAGGCTACTAACGAAGTGAGAGGAAGTCCACACGGCCACCATCAACATTCAAGCTCCCTACAACAACCCCTGCTCCTCCAGTTTCAATTTGAGTTTTTCGTGGTTGGCCCAGAACTTTCGCTCTACTTCTTGCAGCAGCTTTCTAAATTCGGGCGAGGCTTCTGTTTCGGTAAGTTCCGGTCCCTTATCCATAAACAAAATAACCCAGTACTGAATATTGTCTTCCCGCGTAAATAACCTGAGGTGCTCCAGGGCTTTGGCGCTATCATTCATCTGGCAATAGTAAACAGCCAGCCCTATGTTTTTATAAGCTGTTTGATCTCTTTCAAGATATTTTCGGTAGCGTTCATAGAATGCTTTTGCCTTTTCGATTTCACCGGCTTTTTCATAGACCCGACCAATAACAAGGTTTTCATGTTCAAACACATCCAGTTTGTGTGTGTCGCGGTACTGGTTAAATCTTTTATAATACTTATACGCGGTATCATACTCTTCAAGATAATAACTGACTTTGCCAATATCCTGGAGAATATCAAAGCGGTTGGTGTCTCTTCTAAACTCTGTCTGCAAAAGTTGTCGAGTTTGTTTCAGGTCTCCGTTTTTCGCATACAGCGCAAAAGCCCGCACATATCGCGAGAAGGCATTGCCAGGATAATACTCCAACGATTTATCAAGGTTTTCGAGGGCTTCATCCACAAAGCCTGTTTGTATGAGTGCATTACCCAACCGCAAATGAAAATAACTGATGGAAACAGAATCACCAGAGTTTGCATCAAGTCGCAAACCTTTCAATGCATACTCCAGGTATTTTCCGGTGTTCGGCAAACTGTTTGAATAGAAGTCGGCCAGCAGGCCGATAATTTGTGTGGAGTTGGGATTATACTCAAGTCCTTTCTCCAGATAAGGAAGTGCTTCTTTATATTCTTTCCGGATCAGATAATACATTGCCTTGGCGGTTAAGCTCTCGGCCAGTTTAGAATCATTGAGTATTGCTTTATCTGCGAAAGCACCAAGCTGATTCATATTGGGTCTCTCCGCTTTGTAAAGGTCCAGGTAATAACAAGCCATACCTGCGCAGGCATAGGCTAATGCAAACGTGTTGTCTTTTGAGATCGCATCCTGAAAAAGCACAAGTGATTGCTTCAGGTTATCATCGCCACCCTTTTTCAACAAGTCAGTTCCTTTCAGAAATGCATCGTAAGCTTCAAGGTTTTGAGTTGGATTTTTTTGGATGCGGGATTTTTCTTCAGGTGTAATGATAACCTGTATCTCTCCGGCAATATCGTTGGAGATTTCCTGTTGCAAAGCAAAGATGTCTTTGGTTTCGCGTCTGTATTGCCGGCTCCACAGGTGGCGATCGGTGGCACCGTCAATCAATTGAATGGTTAACACAATGCGATCGCCCATCTTTTGTCCGCTGCCCTCTACAAAATAAGTCACATTCAGCTCGCTGGCCATCTCCGGAATTGTTTTGGCATTGTTCCGGTACTTTTCTACCGAGGTGCGACTGATTACGCGCAGGTCTTTAATCTTCTGAAGATTGTTGAGTGTGGCTTCCATCAGGCCATTGATGAGATACACATTGGTACTGTCGTTACTATCGTTTTTGAATGGCAACACCGCAATAGATTTGTCAATGACCAACACTTTTTCAGATGGCCAAAACGTGTACGCAAACCATCCCATGGCAACTATCAATAAACCCACAACTCCGATCAGAATAAATTTCTTATTACTCTCATTCGATGGGGGCGGAGCTATCGGAACGGGGTTAGGTTCTTGCGCACGCTTTCCAACTTCACCGGGCGGATAGCCATAATATTCGCGAAAGCACTTAATAAAGTACGAGGTACTGCTAAACCCCACCTGGTGCGCCACTTCCGACACGTTGAGCGAACCCACACGCATCAGCTCCATGCCGCGCTTCAGCCTTACCTCGCTGATAAGCTGACTGACCGAAAGGTTGGTGGCTTTCTTTACTTTCCGCAGCAGGTTGGAGCGGCTCATATTCATAGCCCCGGCAAGTTCAGGTACTCCAAACTGCTCGTTGGCAATGTTCTGCTCAATCTCAGCTAAAAGCCGGTTTACAAAATCACGGTCTGCAGGAGCAACTTCAGGCATTGGGAGTTAATTATTGAACTGGATTTTCATGCTAAGGTACCGCTGAATTTTACACGAATTTAGGTTTGCGAAATCACTTTGCGTCAAAATTTATATCGATGCCTCAAAATTAACGCGCATTCGTGCAAAGTTGATGGTTTTGGCCGCAAGGTTAATAAGCCTTGCCGGTGGGTTGCCCGTTTCTTTGCAACATAAAAACAACCCAAAATTTAACATTAACATCTATGAAAACTCAATCCATCAACACCGCCCTTTATGTTACACTGTTGGCTACATGGCTATTACTTTCTGCCTGTGGAGGTAAGGGTAACGCGACACAAAATGCAGTCGAGTCAGACATCAAGGCTCCTGAAATCGACATTCACACAGCAGTAATCAGCGACAATATGGAAGCTGTGAAACAACACATTGCTGCGGGTAGCGATTTAAATGTTCCGGATCCCTTTGGCGGATCGAGCCCCTTAATCAGTGCTGCGGTATTTGGCAAAACCGAAATGGCCAAAGTGCTGATTGATGCCGGTGTTGATCTCAACTTTCAGAACAACGATGGCTCTACCGCTTTACACACCGCGGCTTTCTTTTGCCGGCCTGAAATCGTGAAACTGTTACTGGAGAAGAATGTGGATAAAACCATCAAGAATAAATTTGGAGCAACGGCTTACGAAAACGTGGCGGGTTCGTTCAGCGATATAAAACCTGCCTACGATATGATGGGGAAAGTATTAGGCCCCATGGGATTAACACTCGACTACGTTTACATTGAAAAGACAAGACCTGAGATTGCTGAGATGTTAAAATAAATCTTTAATCATTTAAATAGGTTGATCAGTAGGCAGTAGGCAGAAAGCAGTAGGCAATTTAGTCAGTCCCTTGCCTATTGAAAGTTGCCTACTGCCAAACCATAGAGTAAACCTAAGAAACACAAAAAAAATGAGACGCTACGACATTGACTGGCTACGCGTAATTGCTATCGGGCTGCTTTTAATTTATCATGTTGCCATTGGCTTTCAATCGTGGGGCATTATGATCGCATTTATCACCACTGAAAAACCATGGGCGGCTTTATGGACGCCCATGGCTATGCTGAATGTGTGGCGGATCCCACTATTGTTTTTTGTTTCCGGCATGGGTGTGTATTTCGCCATGCAGCAACGTAACTGGAAACAGTTGATGACCGAGCGCACCTTCCGGATCTGGTTGCCTTTTGTGTTTGGCATGTTTGCGATTGTGCCGCTGCATCTATTGTTGTGGCAGCATTATTATAAAATGGAGCTAAACTATGTTTACGATCCCGGCCA
>DAOOCD010000004.1:44464-53243 GCA_035408225.1 Cyclobacteriaceae bacterium
ATGACTACACCTAACTACCTGGTTGTAATCGAATCCCAAACATGGATATATACTCTATTGGCATTTGGTAATAAATATCTCAATCGACCGGGAAAAGCACTTAACTACTTAAGCCAAGCTGCGTATCCGGTTTACATCCTGCACATGATCTTTCTTTACCTTGGCTCGACACTTATTTTTCCATTGCCGATTGCTCTTCCTCTACAATTTATATTCGTTTTATTGTTCACCGTTGGCGGGTGCTTTTCTTCATACGAAATTATCCGAAGGGCGCGCTTCCTGCGGCCTCTCTTTGGAATGAAAATGAAATGAAGTAGCTCCTTTAAAGTTTGGTTTGGTATTTGAAACTAGTATGGCAAGCACCTAAAAATGTCATGAAAAATAACCCGAATTTTAACACAGGTCTGTTGTTTATCACCTACCTATTAATGCATTCTGATCAGGAAATAAGCGAAAATGAGGTCAATTACCTTGATTCTATCCGCATTGATTCCGGAATTGATGAGTTTGAGTTCAAGTCATTTTATAATTCCGTGATTGGGAAAACTGAACGGGAAATCTACCAGATTGGGATGAACGCCATCAACCAATGCAGCGAGGAAGAAAAGATTCAAATCTTTGTAAAACTTTACGGAATGGCATTGGCCGATAAGGTGCTGCGAGTAAGAGAGGTGCGTTTTATTCTCTACGCAACACGCATGGCTGATGTAAGTATGGACCGTGTAATTGAAATGGCAAACGAAGTAGGTATTGCTGTGAGTTAGATCAATGTGAACCACACGGCAATTACCTTTTAGATATTAGCTCAATACTTGTTCCGAGATTTTTCCCGTCTTTTTATTCTTGATGATCACCTTCTTTGCTCCGTAGTGAGTCATCTCTTCTTTTACCAGGTAATGATCAGCATCGTAGTCCTGCAGGTGTGAATCTTTTGAAACTCCCACACGACCGCGCCAGATGTCCAGCTTAACCGGCTCCCATAGTTTGGTCTTCGCAGATTTATAAGCGGCATCCAACACCGAGTTTACAACATAACCATCATAAAAAGTTTCGCGCGGCTGCACTCTTTTCTCCATGGAGTTAAACATATCCATGAACATGTGATTGTAGCCCAACTCGTTTAGCTCATCGCCTACCGGAAACAACCAGCCCTTGTCTGACTCTGCTTTTTCGGCCACATAGCTGGCTGCCTTGCCGGTAGTAAACATTTCAAAGCCGGTGCGCAAAAAACTATTTACCCAAATCGTTCCTTCTGTACCCATTACTTCATCGCGCAAATCCAACCCCCCGCGGAACGTCCAGCTTACTTCAAATTGGGCCATAGCTCCATTCTCATATTTAATCAACCCGATGGCATGATCTTCCGCATCAATGGGTTTCACTTGCGTATCGGCCCAGCACATCACCTCAATGGGTTTGATGTCTTTGCCAATGTAACTACGGGTAATCTCCACACAATGACAACCGAGATCGAGAATGCAACCCCCACCGGCTTGTTCAAGATCCCAGAACCAATCACTGTGCGGCCCAGGGTGCGTTTCGCGCGACTTAGCCCAGAGAATTCTACCCAGCGCTCCGTTCTTTACACTTTCATGCGCCTTGATAAACTTTGGTGTGTACACCAGATCTTCGAGATAACCATTGAAAATGCCGGCCTTCTCTACCGCCAGCAACATACGTTTGGCTTCTTCGGCATTGCGACCTAATGGCTTGGTGGTAATCACAGCTTTCTTGTGCTTACAGCAAAGGTTCACTGCCTCCTCATGCAAATTGTTGGGCAGCGCAATACAAACTACCTCTACTTCCGGCCGATTAATTGCCTCTTCCATTGTTGTGGTGGAAAAGGGAACGTGATAATCCGCAGCAAACTTTGTTGCGCTTTCTTCCCTGCGCGAGTAAATGGTAACAATTTTGTCTTTGCTTCTATAGCCCTGAAGCGAGTCAGCGTAGAAACGGCCGATGAAGCCGGAGCCGAGCATTGCAATTTTCATGATGATAAATTTTAGTTTTTAATTTTATTCATAATCATGGTCTGTGAGGACACAGACCATGGGTTCTGTTGTTCGATATTCATTGCTGGTTATTAGTTGTTTTCGCTGCTGATTATCTCCATCAAAATTCAAAAGAATAATCAACAACAATCATATCAGGCAGCCTTGATTTCTTTTTTCTCTTTAAAGAAGAAAATGAAGTATATGATAACGCCAAGCGCTATGTAAGCGGGCACAAACCAGATTTCTTTCCATTGATGAACGCCATCTACCGTATAGTGGTCAGTAGCAAAACCGGAGAACCACGTTCCAATAAACATCCCCGTACCATACGTTGCAAACGTGAATAATCCCTGCGCTGCATTCTTGATTTTCTCGCCTGCTTTTTTCTCGGTGTACATATAACCGGTTACAAAAAAGAAATCATAACAGATCCCGTGAAGGATAATACCTGCATACAACATCCACAGGTTTGCATCTGCGTTGCCATAGGCAAAACATACATAGCGAAGTACCCAGGCCGTCATGCCCAACAGCAACATTTTCTTTACACCGATACTGTTGAATAAAAATGGAATGGCCAGAATAAACACGGCTTCCGAAACCTGGCCAAAGATCATTTTACCCGCTGCGTTTTCCATGCCTGCTTCATTTAAGAAAAGGTTAGCAAATCCGTAGTAAAAGGAAAGTGGAATACAAACCAGGATGGCTGCAATGAAAAAAATCAGGTACGGCTTATCTTTAAAAAGCACCAGAGCTTCTGTGCCAATGGCACTGCCTGCTTTCGTTTCGGTTGTCTTTCCTTTGGGTGGTGTGTGTGGTAGCAAAAAGCTGATAAGTCCTAATGTCAAAGACGCTCCTGCTGCCATGATCCAGGTATTAGAAGTTTTTTCGATACCCAAATTGCCAATCATAAAACCCGCTACAATCCAACCCACAGTACCAAACACCCGAATCCAGGGAAACTGTTTGCCCGGATCAGTCATCTGCTGAAAAGCAATACTGTTGGATAAGGCAATGGTCGGCATGTATAGCAGCGAGTAAAAAACAATGATCCAATAGAAAGCAGTATTGTCGGTGATTTGAGTAGCGAAGTAAAGCAGTACTGCCCCAAGGATGTGTAACACACCCATAATCCGTTGAGCAGCAAAATAACGATCGGCCACCATGCCCACAAAAAAAGGAGAAATCATGGTAGCAATAGCTAATGCACTATAGGCTGCACCAATCTGCACGCCACTGGAATGTAAAAACTCTGACATGTACGTTCCCATCGTTACATACCACGCCCCCCAAATGAAATATTCGAGGAGCATCATCACAGATAGCTTGGTAAATACAATAGGCTTCATGGTCTTCGGGTTACTGTGAAGTAAGATAGAAACGGATTTAGTAATTACGAAGCCGCAACCCGTTAATTTATCTGAACGGCAAACAGGATATAAATTAATGCTATCTGTCAGCCTGATCCTGATAGCTATCGGGATCGAAGACTCTTTCGTTTCAAAAAAGTGTGTTCCCAATAGTAATCAGGATCAACCCAACATCTGTACTCTATTTCTCAATGGGTCGATAACGCGACTCATTAAAAATCAACCGCGCATCTTTGACCTTCATGATCTCAGGCAAGGTGAGATCCGGCTTTCGGGCTGAATAGCTGTTTACAATCTGCCAGCCCACCCACGTTCCGATACGTCCCGGTGCCTGATCGCCCACTTCGAAAGTCTTGGGCCGCTCGGCTATGTAACGTTGTTTTACCTGCGCACTGGTTGCAAAAAAAGCTTCGTCCTCCACCATGCGTTTCCAGATCATATCCTGGTTGGCGCGGGCTCCGGCTATTTCTTCCGAAGTGTAGCCAATAAAAATACTGTCGGCTACGCATGGCATCATGTGCTTGGCAAAGTAATAAGCCTTGCCATAAGAGATCATGTCGGCCAATACAGTGCGATCAGTCAGGTCGGTTTCGTTATACCGGGTATCAATCCCATACAAAAGCATCACTGAGGGAACAATAAAATTCTTCTGATACCTGCGGAGCATGTACTCATACATATTGGGCCGGTAGCGGGCACCTTTTCCAAGATAGTAATCCAACCCAACAACAATTAACGAGTCACTGACAAAGAGATCGCTCTCCAACCCTGTGATTACAGTTTGAATTTTAGGGATTTGGAAATCGGGATAGTAATATTTCATGGTGATGAATGCATTCCTGAATTCCTCTTTCAGATAAGCTCCGTCACCAAAGACTTTTTTTGTTTCAAACAGCAATGTATCGAGATGCGGATTTGAAAACCGTGCATATAATTCATTTATAAACACAGAATCGCTTGGATAGGCGCTGCGGCTGAAAACAAAATCGCGCAGGGTTGTGTGGCGCGAAAAGAAATCTACCAGTTGCTGCTTGCTGGTGATTGCCGGAATAGAATCTTCCAATTGCTCAAACTCCAGTTCAATCGCCAGGTCTTTTGTTTGGGGGATAAAGGCGCATTTTTCTTCGGCATCAAAATCACACCCTGCCAACACAAAGACCAACACGAAGAAAAACCCCAGAAAGCGCATGCTGTTTTTTTTGCAGTGCGAAGATGTGGAGAAATTTAACAGATCACAAAATTTGCCGTGGGTAGTAAGTATTCTGTTACAAGTATTTTCGCTGGATTGCAATTCTACCTTGTTATTCTGAATTTGCAGTCTAATTTTTTATCTGTGTCATCGCAACCTAAACATATAGCCGTAGCCGGCAACATCGGATCTGGAAAAACTACCCTGGCTGAAAAGCTTTCCAAACATTATGGCTGGAATCCGCTTTATGAATCGGTAGAGCACAATCCATACCTGCGCGACTTTTATGATGATATGACGCGCTGGGCATTTCACCTTCAGATTTATTTTCTCAATAGTCGATTTAACCAGGTGCGGCAAATCCGCGAAAGCGAAAAAACGATTATCCAGGATCGAACCATTTACGAAGATGCGCACATCTTTGCGGCTAACTTGCACAGAAGCGGTCACATCAATGAACGCGACTATCAGAGTTATCTCGACATCTTCAATTCGATGATCTCTTTTGTGCAGCCGCCCGATCTGCTGATTTACCTGAAAGCCGACATTCCCAAACTTGTGCAGCAAATTCAAAAACGAAACCGCGACTTTGAATTCAATATCAAACTTGATTACCTGCGGACGTTGAATGAACACTACGAAAAGTGGATTGGTGGATATAAGCTTGGTAAACTGTTGGTAGTTGACGTAAATAACATGGACTTTGTAGAGCGCGTGGAGGACTTCTCAGATATTGTTGGAAAGATTGAACTGGAATTGAACAGTTTATTCAGCTCATGAAAGCGCTCACCTTTCATGGTAAGGATAAGGTACTTTATGAGTCGATTCCCGATCCGGAAATTTTAGCTCCCACAGATGTAATTGTAAAAGTAAATCTCTGTGCCATTTGCGGCTCCGATCTGCACGTGTATCACGAACACGAAAAGGGGTTAGACCATGGTACTGCCATGGGTCATGAGTTTGTAGGCGAAGTTGTTGCCGTTGGAAAGTCGGTGAAAAAAATTCACGTTGGAAATCAGGTAATGAGTCCATTCACGACCAGTTGCGGAAATTGTTTCTATTGTAATATTGGATTAACCTGTCGCTGTATTCACGGGCAATTATATGGTTGGCGTCAGCATGAAAAAGGATTGCACGGTGGCCAGGCCGAATTTGTGCGTGTGCCGTTGGCAGAGAGTACGTTGATGAAAATCCCGGAAGGAGTAACACTTGAAGAAGGTTTATTTCTGGGCGACATTTTATCCACCGGGTTCTTTTGTGCTAAACAAGCAGAGATAAAACCTAAGAACACCTATGTAGTTGTTGGTTGCGGACCTGTGGGATTAATGGCAATTTTAGGTGCGCTTGAATACGGTGCCGAAAAAGTATTTGCTGTTGACACAATACCTGAACGGTTGGATATGGCCCGGCAATTCGGTGCGACTGTAATTAATCCTTCCTACCTGAATCCGGTGGATGCAATAAAAGCGATTACAGAGGGTCGTGGTGCCGATGGTGTAATGGAGGCGGTGGGAAACTCTGCTACCAATAAACTGGCTTATGAACTGGTACGGCCCGGAGGAATTATTTCGGCTGTCGGTGTTTGCACGGATGAACATCTTGCTTTTTCGCCTACGCAGGCCTATGATAAAAATCTTACGTATAAAGTGGGTCGGTGCCCGGCTCGTTTTATGATGGATGAACTGGTGCCCATGGTGCAAAAGAAGAAATACAATTTCACATCGATCATTAGTCACTTGATGCCGCTAAGTGAAGGTGTTACTGGTTATGATATTTTTGCTAACAAGAGAGATAACTGTTTAAAGGTGGTGTTGGGGGTATAGGAGGTGTCCTACATCTTAAAGATGTAGGACACCTCCAAATGACTTGGGTCTGAGTCCTTAAATTCATTATGAAAATAAAAAATGACATCCCGCAGAAAGTTTATTAAGTCTGGATTAAGCGGGCTCACTGCCATGCCGCTGTTGAGCGAAGGATTCCCCAATAAAAATTCTCCGCTTCCGGATTTCCGAACTGCTACCAATGATGACGAATTGTTCGCGATGGTGAGAAAACAACTCCTGGTTCCGGAGAATCGGATTTATCTGAACACGGGCAGTTTAGGTCCAAGTCCGGTGCAGGTGATTGATTCCATGCTTACATATACGCGGCAACTTGAGATGAATCCAGTGGGAGAAAACTGGGGACCGCTGGGAAACCAGATGGAATTGGTGCGAAAGAAAGTGGCCGACTTTATTCACGCAGATGTCGAAGAGGTAATCTTAACAAGAAACACCACTGAAGGGCTCAACCTGATCGCTCAATCATTTGACCTGAAGAAGGATGATGAAATTCTTACTACAACACTGGAACATGGTGGTGGCGAAGTAGGGCTTGAGTTTTTAGTGAAGACCAAAGGGGCTGTTCTCAAAAAGATGGAACTACCCATGCCCGCTAAAAGTGTGGAAGAAATTGTAAAGGCGATTGAAAAAAACATCTCACCTAAAACAAAGGTGTTGATGCTAAGCCATGTGAACACCGTTACGGGGATGCTGATGCCCTTTGAGGAGATTTCTAAAATCACAAAGCCAAAAGGAATTTCCCTGATTGCTGACGGGGCACAGGCTCCGGGACTGACCAAAGTAGACGTAAAAGCATTAGGTATCGATGCCTACTCAGCCAGTGGCCATAAGTGGCTGATGGGCCCTAAAGAGACTGGCTTTCTTTATCTGAGCAAAAGTTTTCAGGAAAAAGTGAAACCGGTATTCACCTCGTCAGGATTTGCAACTTACACAGCCTCTTCAGGTACGCGTAACGTTGCCACGATAATCGGGTTAGGTGTAGCGCTCGACTGGCACACCAGTATCGGGTTAGACAAAATTGAACAACGTTGTCTTGAGATGCGGGCTTACTGTCTGGGCGAATTAAAAAAACTCAACGGTTTAAAAGTTATCAGCCCGGAAGCAAAAGAGTTATCGACAGGCATTGTCAGCTTTTCGCTTGACACAGCCAAAAACACGGATGTGTTTAACAAACTAAAAGAACAAGAAATCATTGTTAAGCTTCTCACTCAATATAATGCAATCCGTATTTCGTGTCACATGTTTGTGTCGAAACAGGATATTGACAAGTTTATCAAAGCGTTGAGAGTGCTGGTGTAGCGCAGATGTCCTACATCTTAAAGATGTAGGACATCTGCAAGCTATTGCCCTACCATAAACACTGCATTCGAGAAAATCATCTTTCCATTTTCCCAGAAGCAGCGGAACATCGGGTTATCAACCATATAAACAACCTGGCCCTGGCCTTTGTCTTCCACTCCAAAAACAAGCGTGTTCTCCAGTTGCTTGTTGATCTTATAGCCGGCAAATCCGATCAACGGTTTTTGCTTTCCTTTTAAGATGCCTACGTTCCAGCCTTTATCAAGATAAGTGTAGTGACGCTCGCTGGTGCGAAGCGATAAATAGGAATCACCCAATCCAAACGCAAGTGGGTGAGTTTTATCAAGAGTCACTTTATAAATCGCACCAAAAATGTTGTTAGATAATTCTTTACGCTCGGCCTCGCCATATTTCACCGGGCCTTCTTTTTCTTTCTGATCTTTCTCTGCCTTTTCCGCCTGTTTTTTCGCATCTTCGGTGGCAAACTCTTTTAACCCAAATCCTTTTTTCTCTGCAAAAGCGGAAGCCCCGCCAGCGATCACAATCAATCGACCACCTTCACTTACCCAGCGGTCAAGGGTCGTTAAGGTACTCTCATCAAACATCCGGTAACTTCCATCAGGCACAATGAATACATCATACTTCCACAAATCAACATTGCGGAAATAATCCGTGCCAATGATTGAGATCGGGTAATGAATTTGTTGCTCAAAAAAATGCCAGATCTCACCATGGGCTAATGAATTGGTTTGATCACCACCCAACAAAGCAATCTTTGGAGCCTTCAGGTAATTCACTTCTGATGATCCAAAGTCTGAGCCTTTATCAACGTAGCCGGTGGTGGTAGTGTAAACTTTTCGGCCAAAGGTTTTGGCGGTTGACTGAACCACATTATCAAAGTCAGCAATGCCCTCATTGTTTCTGCGTGTTACAATCAATGATCCCGGTTCAAAGGTCTGGCCGCTTAGTGAAAACCCTTTTTCACTTGAGCGCACTTTTACACTTTTCTTCATTAATGCTCCGAGAAACTCAACATCATTCAAACTTTGGTAGCGGAAAATGTAGGCATAAGGCTTAGTTGAAATA
>DAOOCD010000005.1:0-50841 GCA_035408225.1 Cyclobacteriaceae bacterium
CATCGCCAATCACTCCATTCATAGGTTGTCATTAAACTTCCAATCACGTTTCCATTATCCACAGCTACATAGTAAGATCCCTTGTTAGGATCTTCGAAGACTTTATGAACCCCTTGCGTTACGGTTGGATAGTCCAGTGCCAGGTTTTCTGTTTCCATTGCCATCTTAAGTTGAAAATCGATGATCGCAATGGCATCGTCAAAAACTGCGGGTCGTACAATAATCATAATGCCTGCCTGATGTCGTTAATCAAATCCTCTGCTTCTTCTATGCCGACCGAAAAGCGCAACAGCTTATCCGAAATTCCTACTGCTTTGCGTTCGGCTGCAGTAAGCTTAGCATGAGAGGTTCGCACCGGTGACGTGATTGTCGACTCAACGCCACCTAAACTGATCGCACGCTTAATATATTTGAGTTTCTGTGTGAATTTGTGCGGGTCCGTTTTCACTTCAAATGACAACATGCCGCCAAAGCCACCAGGCATTTGCTTTTTAGCTATGGCATGGCCTGGATGGTTTTTTAATCCCGGGTAAAATACATTTCCAATTTTCGGTTCGCTCTCCAAAAATTTTGCAAGAGTAAGTGCATTTTGGTTTTGCTGCCGCACTCTCAGTACAATGGTTTTTAAACTGCGCTCCACGAGGTAACATGTTTGCGCGTCCAGGCTGCCACCAAAATGCATAGCACTCTGTTTGATTTGTTCCGTTAGCTTTTTTGATGATACCATCGCACCACAACAAATATCGCTATGTCCACCAATGTATTTGGTGCCACTGTGTGTGACAATATCAATACCAAAATCAATGGGATTTTGATTTACAGGACTTGCAAACGTATTATCTATGATGGTGACGATACCATGCTTTCGGGCGATTCTGGCCACGCCTGCCAGATCTGTTATTTTTAACAATGGATTAGATGGAGTTTCTACATAAATCACTTTTGTGTTTTTACGGATCGCTTTCTCAAATGACTTAAGATCGGAAACATCAACCATTGAGTATTCCATACCATATCGCTCCAATTCATGTTGGGCTGCGTGGTGTGTGCCACCATATAAATCATGCTGAAATAAAATATGATCTCCCGCTTTTACCATTGCGAAAAGCGAGGTCATGATAGCGGCCATGCCTGAACTAAATACCAATCCGTCTTCGCCATTTTCAAGTGCTGTAAGTTTTTCAACAACGGCCTTCTGATTAGGGGTGTTGTAATAACGCGGATAGCGAACCTCCGTTTCATAGTCGTAAGCAGCGGATGGGTAAATAGGTGTAACCACGCCTCCAAACAGGGGATCGCCTACGGATCCCACATGAACACTTTGAGTAAGCTTGGATGTTTTAGAATTCTTCATCTGGTAAGATTAACAATGTTGGCAAAAATATGCAGTTTGCTTGATTCTAAATTTTATTTGATGAAATTTAAATGCCGTGGATAAAACCAAAATACAGTCGTGAAGGAATACCTCTCAAAATAGCCTGGTACTATAGCAACCGAATGGATAGGTTTGATAGGCCAGAGAAAGAGTATGGCTTGAGTCGTTTAATATTGAAAATCCGGTTGGGTTAATGCAAGGATATGTATCTTTCGAAACAAATGAGACTTTCTGCACAGTAGTGAAAATTAATTTACTTCAATCAGGTTATGCAAAAAATTGACATTTGTGTTGTTGATGATCACCAGATTTTTCGCAAAGCCATTATGCGGTTGCTTACTTCGCTTCCAAGAATAGGTGATGTAACAGAAGCCGCAAACGGAAGTGAGTGCCTCCAAAAAATGGCAGAGCGTTTACCCCATGTGGTGCTACTCGATTTGGAGATGCCTGTTATGAATGGTATAGACTGCGCAAGTCAACTGATTCAGAAATATCCGAATCTGAAAATTATTATTCTTACCATGCACGACAGTGAGAAGTATATGTTGTACATGCTCGAACTGGGTGTAAACTCTTTTCTCCTTAAGAATACAGATCCTGATGAACTGGAACGTGCTATCTATTCTGTTGTCGATAAAGATTTTTATCATAACGACTTGCTTGCAACCGTGCTGCGGAAAAGCATGAAAACAAAATTACAAAGTGAGCGACCGGAATTTTCTGCTTTGTCAGAGCTTACCCCGCGTGAGCGTGATATACTACGCATGATCTGCGAAGAAAAAACCATGAAGGAAATTGCCTCCGCATTATCGATCAGTGAAAAAACAGCTCATACCCACAAACTCAATATACAGAGCAAATTGAAAGTAAAAGGTACCGTAGGCCTTATCAAATCAGCCTACGAGTTTGGAATTATCACTTAATACCAACTAAGAGTTTTCTTAGTTTTCTAAGAAAATCTGAAGGTACAACTAAGAAAATTCTTAGACGTTTTTTAAAAACACTGCAAAAACGCAGCATTTAGAACCTCACTTCCTAAAAAGGAACCAATTCCTGATAAAGTCCAACTACGGCTTAAAAATCAATTTTTATTCTTCACCATCTTACAGTGTAGCAAACACTACGGTTTAAGGTTAATTGTTTATTTCAAATGAAGGTACTGGTAGTACATCGGCAAAAAGAGGTTACAAGAATAATCAAGGAGCAATTGAATCCCTGGTATGTTCATCGGGCTCATACGGGTTTAGAAGGTCTGATTCAATCAAGGATCGAGCGCTTTGATCTGGTAATTAGTAGTCTCGACTTGCCGGTGGTTACCGGTATCGAAATGGTCAGGTCTATCCGGCTTTGTTCGTGCTATAAAAATGTTCCGGTAGTCATCATGGCCCTTGGATCTGAAACTCCTTCCCACGCAGATCTGCTCAACAGGCTCAATGCAAATCTTCTTTCAATGCGCGAAGTGTATGAAATGCAAAAGCTGGTTGTAGATCCTGAAAATTATGTACGCTGATTTTCATTGTCACCCGGCAGCGCTTGCTTATGATACTAAGCGTCTGCTACCAGCCGAAGAAATAAATTCATCACACCCCTGGGCAATTCCCCAATCGGCACATGAGAACAAGGCGAATGCTTCGAACAAGCGTTATAGTCAGAGTGATTTAGCCAAATGTGTTCGTTCGGGGACGAAGCTATTGTTTGCTTCCCTCTCGCCACCTGAGAAGGGTTTTTTTCGAGGAGTAAAAGGCACCCGGGTTGAAAAAGCATTTGTTCAACAATTGCACGATCAATGGCATGAGTACGGAACTCAGGTAGCCACAACGTGGTTAGTAAAACAAATGAAATCTGTTCCGGGCTATTCTAATTTAAAGCCTTCAGACTTTGATTTTCTAGGTCGTTCAATGAATCTTAAATCTGAGCAGGTAAAAAAAATTCAACAAGGCGACTACGACTATTTTGAAGAACTGAAAAATGAATACCGCTTCTTCCTTCGCAAGGCCGGACAGTTTACGGCAACCTCGGAAGAAATTCAAATTGATGATACCGGTATCAAAAGAAGGTGGTGGGGCTCCTATCACCTCGTAGGACACGGCCACGAAGTAAATGTGAGTTTGGATCGTGATGAAATCATTATTGTGCCCACCTTGGGCGGCATTCACTCCTTGGGTATAGGCAACCCCGAAGATGAAGATCTACGACCCGGAGAACAACCACGCGACATCAACCTCGATACGCTAAAAAGTCGTATCCGCCAGCTGAAGGGCGAGGAATTATTGCAGGATCCAGCATTGCCAACCTGGAAGCACGCACCGTTCTACATAACCTTTGCCCAGAATTTTTGCAATACCCTTTGTGGGCACACAAAAAGTTTCCCTTCGCGGGCGCGTTTGTTGTTCGATCAGCACAAGGGACAGGATCTTGATGTTACGCATACCTGCATTGACGTCTGGCTCGAATTTCTTGGCCTGGATAAGGAACTGCGACCTACTGGTTCCAAGCGCATTCTAATTGACATCAATCACATGAGTGCTGCGGCTCGGTTCACCTACTACAAAGAAATTATAAAGCCTTTCAATAAAGAACATCCGCTCAATCCATTACCCGTCATCGCCAGTCATGCCGGGTATGCCGGTCTGGATTCGCTGGAGGATATGGTACAAAATACTGCAAGGAAAAAAGAGACTGATGACTTCTTTTTAAAAGGATTTCTTGCATGGAGCATTAACCTGTGCGATCAGGATATAATAGAGATTTTCAAGAGTTGCGGATTGCTTGGCATTTCGTTCGATAAAAGATTGCTCGGCACAGAACCTCATGCCTGGCTAAACACTATGAACTTTGGCCCACTGGATCGGCTTCGTGCCTTGCGCATATTCAGAAGAACGCTGGAACAGTTTGTACGAATTCCCTTTGAGTATAATCTGTCCGAGCCGCTCACCATTTGGGACCGCCTATGCATGGGTACCGGATTTGATGGCGCCATGCAGCCAATGCCACGGTATTCTTCGGTGTTGCAATTCAGTCTTTTTGAACAAGATCTGGTTGACATTTTAGATGGTATGAAACGTGAAGAGCCCATGTGGTTTGGAAGCTACCGGCCCGAAGCGCTTGCACGTAAAATCTGTTTTGAAAATGCCTACGACTTTGTGCGCAAGCACTATTGAGATTTTCTAAAGAATTCATCATTTTATGGTAATTTTTCGGAATGGAAAAAGTTACTCTCTACCATTTTGTTAGTGACGATATCAAAATTACGATTGAAGCTTACTTTGAAGGAGATCTGCTGGTTATTGATGGCTATGATATTGGAAGTCGGGTAAAAGAATATTGGGGCGATTCAGATTATGAATACTCTGTTAAAATTCCAGCAGCTGGGATTGAAATTTTATACAGCTATCTGGATGTTGAACCAAATAACCGGTCAAAATTGTTACAAGCGCTGTCACAACGCTATAATACTAACTCTTGCTATTCCGACATTCGCAAACTAATGGAGGACAACAAAATTGTATGTGAAGGATTTAGTTGGGCCTAGCGTGGAAGAATAAGATTCAGCATCTACTTATGTTACTCCAATTTTGCAGGTTGGAATTATAGTACATTATTTTTCCAAGCCTCGCATATAACTCTGTTGAAAAAGAGAATTAAGTTGCTGGAAGTAACCCTATTCAATTGCTTGATCGTATTGGTATCATACCCCATCAACATGGGGTTTAAATAGCAATGAAATTCAGGTAGGTTTGAGTTCATGAGGTATCGACTTACCAATTATTTAAACCTGTTTGATTATGAAAAAAGTATTCACCCTTTGCCTTTCACTAGTATCGTTGACTATGCTTTCGCAGGATGTAAAACGATGTGAGTCTGCTGAACCCTCTTATATTAACCGAATGCCTGGGTTTTACATCAGTGATTGTAAAAACAGCGAATACAATGATGTTGAATTTATCTATTATGTAAAGGGGAATGCGCTAAAAATTAATAAAGGAGGCAAATACTATGATCTCTACTACCGTATGAATGAAGGGGAATCAAGAAAATTCAGCGAGGCGCAAATCATCCAGAATTATTTCAATGCCGTAGTGAAAATTAAGGGAAAAGCATTGGCTGATAAGAAAACAACCCTCTCTGCCAGTATAAATGGTAATGAAGTATATATCCAACTCCATACAGCTGCCAATTCGGTTGATACTAAAAGTTACAGAATAGAAATTATTGAAGTGACTCCGATGAATCAAGATATAGAACTTACCCTTCAGGAAGCGATTGACAAAAATGGTAAAGCAGCGCTATATGGAATTTTATTTGATGTGGGGAAATCTGATATCAAACCCGAATCAGCCGAAGCCCTTAAACAAATTACAGATTACCTGAATGCAAACCCTGCTATAAAAATTATTGTAGTCGGTCATACTGATAACACGGGTGGTTATGCAGCTAACATTACTCTCTCGAAAGCCCGGGCTGAAAGTGTTAAAACTTACCTGATCAAAACCGGCAAAATCGCAGCTACGCGATTATTATCTGAAGGAGCCGGACAATTTTGTCCTGTTAGCACCAACGACACGGAAGAGGGCCGAATGCTGAATCGAAGAGTTGAGATTGTGAAACTTTGAATCAACTTCCACTCCAAACAATCCCTTTACGTCTTTTCTATTCAGTGAGTTCTGGCCTTGAGATTCTTACCTCATACTAATTTCCTGTTAGCTAGGCAAAGCGGAAATACTTAGCATAAAACACCCTAGAATGCCGCCAGTAAAATGTCACGGGCAATCCTTTAGAAATTCGATAACTTTAGCGCCCTCTGAAACTAATTGACTCTATGCGCAAAAGATCTATTTATTTCATTCTGATTTTCGCGGCAAGCATAATACAGTGCAGCAAGCCCACCAATACCGCACCTACTGAACGAACCTTGCTGGCCATATTTGCGCACCCGGATGATGAGGCAACTGTAAGTCCGGTATTAGCTAAATATGCTGCCGAGGGAGTGAAGGTTTATCTGGCCATTGCTACTGATGGAAGATATGGTATAACAGAGCATGCAAAAATTCCCGCGGGTGATAGTCTGGCTGCGGTCCGTTTAGAAGAAGCAAAATGCGCTGCTGAAAAATTAGGCATTCAACCTCCCATCATGTTTGGATTGCACGATCAGTTAAAAATGAATGAAGGATTCGGTCCTGTGCATGACCAGCTAAATACGATGCGGGAAAAAGTGAAAGAGTTATTTACAACGTTAAAACCTGATGTAGTAATTACCTGGGGTGCCTCCGGCTGGACCGGCCATCATGATCACCGATTGGTAAGTACCGTAGTAACAGAAGTATTTCAAAGTCAAAAGTGGGAGAAGCCATCACAACTTTATTATTCTGCTATTCCTACCGGAAATCTACCTGTTGCTAGCCCGATGCAATTGGCTACCGTTGATTCTTCATTTTTAACAGTGAAAATTCCGATTGCCGAAACAGACTACGAAAGAGCAAACGCTTCTTGGCATTGTCATAAAAGTCAGTACACGCCCGAAACTATTGAAGGTATGCATCGACTTATCAAGGCCTCGCTGAAGGGCACTGCTTACTTTCAACCGTTAGTAGTTGCATCAACTGAAAAGAAAACTTTATTTTAACCTTATATTTTTTATCCATGAGAATTCTATTCATTCTAACGCTGGCATTAGTCACAGCAAATTCCTTCGCTCAAAAGAAACCGCAGACGCCTGCAATTAGCGCAAGCAAAAAAGTAGTTATCCAGTCGGTCGATAATCACAGCGCAGAGCTTATCACGATTAGCGATAAAATCTGGGCTGCTGAAGAAACTGCTTTTAATGAAATTCAATCGGCCAAACTGCTTTCCGATTATGCGGAAGCCAATGGCTTTAAAGTAGAGCGTGGGGTCGCAGAAATGCCAACTGCTTTTGTAGCTACCTATGGTAGCGGCAGCCCGGTGATTGGGATACTGGGTGAGTTCGATGCCTTGCCAGGCCTATCACAAAATAAAGTGCCAACCAAAAGTCCGTTGCATGAAGGCCAGCCTGGTCATGGCTGCGGACATAATCTATTTGGCACCGCCAGTTTGGGCGCAGCGATTTCGATTAAAGAAATGATCGAGCAAGGAAAGCTAAAAGGCACGATCAAATTTTATGGAACCCCTGCCGAAGAAAAATTTTTTGGCAAGCTGTGGATGGTGCGTGCTGGGTTATTTAATGGAGTGGACGTGGTGATGGACTGGCATCCCGGTGCTGAAACCAAAGCTTCCGTTCAAACCGGTTTAGCCCTGGTTGATTTTATTGTTGAATTCAAGGGGCAGGCCGCACACGCCTCCGCTGATCCGTGGAATGGCCGAAGTGCTTCAGATGCATTAGAACTTTATACAACCGGGATTAACTATTTGCGTGAACATATTAAACCCAGTGTGCGAATCCATTATCATATACAGGATGGCGGGCAAGTAGTAAACGTTGTGCCCGATTATTCAAGGCTTTGGGTGCGCGTACGCGATACCAAACGCGAAGGAATGCAAGAAGTATATGGACGAGTGAAGAAAATGGCCGAAGGCGCTGCTATCATGGCCAACGTAGAATATAAAATTTCATTGGTATCCGGAGTTTATGAAGTGCTTGTGAACCGCACAGGTGGCGATTTGCTCACCAAAAATCTAGGTCTGCTTGGGCCCATGTCATACACGAATGAAGAAATTGATTTTGCTAAGAAAATTCAGGAGAGCACAGGAAAACCGCAGGTGGGATTACACACTATCGTTGAGCCTTTAGAAGCTACCGATCCGAATGCCGGAGGTGGCTCTACCGATGTAGGTGATGTTAGTTGGGTGGTTCCAACAATACGATTAAGCGTAGCAACCGCACCGATTGGCACACCGTGGCACTCGTGGGCCGTAGTTGCTTGCGGTGGTATGTCCATTGGGCATAAAGGCATGTTGCATGCATCCAAAACATTATCGATGACAATGGTGGATCTGTTTGAAGATCCAAAAAAAATAGATGCAGTTAAGGCAGAGTTTAAACAACGTAAAGGGGATGCCGTTTACAAAGGTTTGATTCCAGATGGGCCGCCACCATTAGATAAGAAATAAAACAACAAGAAGAGGTGTATCATATACACCTCTTCTTTTATACTACGCTGCTATTTATTATAACGCTGCTTTAACTTCATATTTTAATGCATTTGAAATTACCTTAAAACGTTCTGCTGATAATTCCGTCTTCGCAATACTAATAAGCATTTCAAATACCGGAGGCGGTGCAAATGTCCGGGCTTCCTCCAGCCAATGAATAAGTTCTTTATTGTTTATTCCCCGAATCATCCACTTCGCATATTTCATCATCTTTTGTGGTGGAATACTTTGTATGAGGGTCTGCTCGATGGATATAATTTCTGAGTCCGTATAACGATCCCATAAGGCAGCATTCAATTCAATCTCTTCCTTATTCATGTGATATAGATTGAATGCAATAAACTCATTGAAGGCATAAAACAAATGTTTGCCTTTTTCTGCTCTTTCTGGTATTGTGGACGCTTCTTTATAAGATGCGATCAGACCACCCAATACATTTGCGAGGCGATGATCTTCCACATGCTCCCTTTCAAATAGCGTAGCCACTTCAGGATTAGTCTTCTCTAATGGCTCATTAAAATATTGATCCTCGCCATGGGCATGACTCTCAAATAGAAAAAGTACTTCTTCAATCTGTTCAATTACGGGCAACGCTGCCTCAGATTGGGACATATCGGTTTGCTGGATTTTCAAAGCGGTATCATAAAGCTGAGCACGCAGACCCTTGTGAATTTGATTGAACGAATTGTGACGTGTTGTATTCATTGCTATTTCTATTGTTTATATCTCCTTACACGAAGTAACCTTGTTTAAGGCCCTACGTTAAACGGAGCATTATATACGCTAAAAGGAGTTTATGAAGTTGATGCCTACCATTAATTTTGAAGAGTTTGATCATTACACTACTCACTCACAGGAGATCAATGGCTTTCATGAAACCACTCGGCAGCATCCCGATTTTGGTCGCTGGCAGGAACGATCATTCATTTTAAAAGATATTCGTATCTATGAACATCATGCCAGCCTGGTGAAACCGGTTAATGTACAATACCAGGAAGCTGATTTATCAAAACATGTGCACCACTGTATTTCACTGCAAGGGAATATAGGTGCGCATTTTATCAATAATGATCTTTCTGCCAATCTACAACAACATAGATATCATCAATTGTACATACCTGATAAGAGTTATGTGCTTAGCTTCGACCATAGTTTAACGAATGTGCATATTGAAATAGACAAGAATCATTATGTTAACCTGCTTTGCGATTCAGAGCAATGGTCGAGTGAGTTGCGCAAAAAGATATTTCAAAACGAGATTTTCTATCCGGGAGAGCAAACGCTTACCACAGGCATGATCCATACTATTCACGAAATTTTCAACAGCCCGTTAAGCGGCTCATTAAAGCGATTGCTTATTGAATCAAAAGTGCATGAACTGATAGCGTTACAACTAGGCAGTTTATCTGATGAAACTCCATTCAGAAAACAACGAAAATCTGATCGTGATCTTTTCCATTCCATTCATGATTACCTGGCTATCAATTTCCTGAAAGAGCATTCGCTTAAAGACATCGCTCGAAATTTCGGTATTAATGAATTTGCGTTGAAGAGGGGTTTTCGCACAAATTTTCAGACTACTGTATTTGAATTCCTGTTGAGTAAACGATTAGAGTATGCACACGAACAACTTTTGCACACGGATCGGTCTGTGCAGGAGGTTGGTTCATTGGTTGGATACAAGTATTCCAATCACTTTTCTTCCGCTTTCAAAAAGAAGTATGGAATTCCACCCTCTTCGTTAAAAAATTTAATCTAATACCGCACTGATTTCAATGTGATATCTGCCTTAGTAAAAGCCAGATCAAATTCTTTCTTTACCTCCATAGCCTCCTTCTTTTTCCCCTGAGCCTGAAGGCTTTGGTATAACCCATAAAGTGACCATCCGTTTTTACGATATTGATTTAAGTCTTCACGAAAACGCTGCTCGGCCAGTGCGGGCTTTTTTGCTTCCAGTAAGATTGCTCCAAGTACCTGACGCGTGGGGTGATACCAATCCGGTGGTTCCTGATACAAGAGATTATCTTCAATTTCCATCGCATTATTCAAGGTCTGGATTGCCTGATCATAATTTTTCAATTTAGCCTGAATCTCAGCAGCCAGAATATTTTCACCAATGCCCAATACATTTCTGAAACTGTTAAACCCACCAATGGTGCTCTCCATAAAAGGATCTGCCACCAGCTTTGTAAGATTTGCTAATTCCTTTTTTGCTTCGCTGACTTTATTCGTCCGGATAAATGCCATGCCCCTTGCGTAATGCCAAACACTTTTAACATATTTTAGCGAGTCCACAGGTTCTTCGATTTGTAATACATCATTCCATTTACCAAATCGCACCATATTATACCATGGCATTGTATACCAGTGTTGTAGTGTGACAAACTCTGGCATGTTCATCATTTCTGCAGGAATACTTTTCTTTAGAGCTTCCGCGGTTGCTGTAGATTTATTACTCATGCCAGCCATTTGGGAACAGGCCAATAAGAAATGGTAGTTGTGTGGATAATAAAATAACGGATACACGCCTTGCACTTTGCATTGCACGATATATTCTTCATCTGTTTTTACAGCCCGCTCATTCGACTCAACTCCATCTATGTATCGACCTACCCGAATGTAGATATGAGAAGGCATATGAACCAGATGGCCAGAACCCGGCACAAGGTCAAGAAGTTTGTCTGCGCTTTCGGTAGCCTTATCGGGATCTGGAGAAGCCTCAAGGATGTGAATATTTAAATGATTCGCCCCCGGGTGGTTGGGATATTTTGAAACCACCTTGTCAATAATCTCAACAGGTTGCGATGTCCAGGGTTGAGGGTTTCCATTTTTCCAAAAATCCCATGGGTGCAAATCCATGAGCGCTTCCGCATAGAGCGTATTTACTTCTGCATCATCTGGAAATTGTTTTGCAACTTCTTCCATAGCTTTTGCATAGGCTTCATCCAGCGGTTTTCTGTCTTTTAAAGCTTCTACAGTATAGCGTTTGCTTAATGCACTAATCAGTGCTGCCTCTTTTGCTGATGATTTATCCTGCAACGTAATAGCTTTTTGCAAAGCCTTGTAAACTGTTTCTGTGTCGGCCGGATCCATGGGAAGATTTATGTTAGGGCCTAACGAAAGTGCCTGCCCCCAATAGGCCATCGCACAATCCGGATCTAACCTGGCTACTTCTCTGAATGATCTGTAGGCCTCTAAATGATTGAAGCCATAGTACAGATTTAGGCCTTGATTAAAAAATAATTGAGCTCGCTCGTTACCTGTTGTAACTTTCATCCCATACTTGCCGAGGTTCTCCATCAACGGAGCCATCTGCCGGGTGGTATCCATAATTTTAAGAATCGTCCTTGCGCCTGGTGTGCCACATATCGACAAAGGCGGAACTACGGCCGCATTAATCTGGCTTCGAAACGTAAATAAATCGGGTGCGCGAAGGGTAGCAACTGAAATGAAAATCAGTAAGACTCCCCCTAAAAGAAGCAGTGTTTTTTTCATAACAGAATATTTAAATAAGTTTTAAAACAAAAAGCTCAACAGGTTTACCCTGTAGAAACTATTCCAAGAGTCAGAACTATATAAAACCAAATCTTAACTACTGAATCAGCATTTAAGAAAGTCTAATAGGCAAATCTCTATACCGCTTTCCGGTAGCTGCAAAAATTGCATTTGCCAAAGCGGGTGCTACAGGAGGAACCGGGGGCTCACCTACACCTGTGGGCTTCTCGTCACTTTCTACAATATGTACTTGTGTTCGGGCAATGGGTGCATCTTCCATGCGTGCCACCAAATACTTATCAAAGTTAGTTTGCTCACTATGTCCGCCTTTAAAGGTAATCCCTCCTTTCAAAGCTCCGCTCAATGCGAATATAAGGCCGCCTTCAAATTGTTGTATTACAGAGTTGCGATTTACTACCTGGCCACAATCAATGGCATAATGTGCCTCAGGTATTGTAAGCTTGCCGGCATCATCGATAGCTACATGGACAACGCAAGCCACATAGGTGAGAAAACTCTTGTGGGCACAAATACCCATGCCATGCCCTTTCGGAAGTTCTTTTCCCCAACCCGATTTTTCAGCCACCAATTCTATCACCTTTTTAAACCGGGCTGTCTCCCATGGAAATTTATCCAATGGCTCGCCATAGTTTTCAAATCCTTTTATGTATTCGTTGAGCGGGATCATGCGGTCGGGGCCGAGCAACTCCAGCAAATTCTTTACAGGATCAACTTTTCGGTAATGAGCAACTTCATCGAGCATACTCCCCACAGCAAAAGCATGTTGAATGTTGCTTACTGAGCGTAGCCACCCGATTCTTGTTTTAGCTGGCGACTCAATCGCCTCACATGAAACGTTTGGAATGTCGTATGGAAAATCAATAACCCCTAACCCCAATTCACCGTCACTGGGTTGAATTTCATTTGTGTTGATTGTTCCATTAATCGGAGGAAATGCACTGCGGTGGTTCCAACCGGTTACTTTATTTTGTTTATCAAACGCCACACGAATCTGTTGTACACTGCAAGCGTGGAAAAAATCATGGGTCAAATCATCTTCACGGGTCCATGTTACTTTTATCGGAGTGCCTTCAAACTCTTTGGCGATAAGGGCCGCCTCCACGGCAAAATCAGGTTTTGATTTTCTCCCAAAAGCTCCGCCCAACAAAGTAACATTAACAGTTACATTGGACGCATCAAGTTTCAAATTGGCAGCCACGCTATCCCGGATCCATTGAGGAGATTGTACAGGAGCCCACAACTCCATTTTGCCATCTTTAAATAAAGCCGTTGCATTGGGCGTTTCCATCGGAGCATGCGAAAGATGCTGAGTTATAAAGGTTGATTCCAGAATCTTAGAAGCGCTGCTCATGGCTTTGTCAATCGAGCCATTGGACCTCCGGGCATTGCCTTTCTGTTTTACTTTTTTCAGCAAGTCGTTGATGTAAGTCTCCGTGTTATAATCCCCATTTGCACCATAGTCCCATTCTACCTGCAACGCCTTGCGTGCACTGATAGCCGCCCAGGTTGTATCTGCCACTACTACGATTCCGCCTTGCGGCACATCAAAGCCAGCTGGGAAACCGGATGCTGTCATTTCAAAAATTTTGACTACACCGGCTATTTTTTTAGCCTCTGCATCTGAATAACTTTTTACCTTTCCCCCGGCCGTGGGGCAGCGTAGTATCACTGCGTATTTCATTCCGGGTTTAACAACATCGATACCATATACAGCTGTGCCCTTAACGATATCCGGCACATCATACAGGTTCATGGGCTTGCCGATGTATTTCCAATCTGATTTTTTCTTAAGCACAATTGTATCTTCTGCGGGTGCGGCAAGTTTTGATGCTGCTTCCGCTAATTCACCAAAGCCAATTTTCTTGCCGCTGCTATGCACCACTTCATGATTGCTCGCTTTGCATTCGCTTATATCTACTTTCCATTCATTGGCAGCAGCCTGCTCCAGCATTCTACGGGCTGTGGCTCCCGCTTTACGCATCGGCTCAAAAAACATGCGCACCGAAAAGGAACCATCGGTATTTTGATTGCCATACTTCTTTTCATCGCCAACAGCCTGAACCAATTTCACTTGTTTCCAGTCGGCTTCTAGTTCATCGGCAATAATCATTGGTAATCCGGTGCGGATACCGGTTCCCATCTCCTGGCGATGTGCCACAATAATTACAGAACCGTCTCCATTAATGGTTAAATAAACATTTGGTGAAAAAACCGCGGTTGATTTTGGTGGTGAACAGGCCCACTGCAAGCCTAGCACAAGACCGGAGGCTGTAAGGCCTGTAGCTTTTAAAAAGGTACGTCTGTCAATTTTCCGGATGTCAGTTTGAGCTTCGGCAGTATCTTTCATAGTGAAATAATTAGTCTTACAATTTAATGAAAGTTTACAGAAGTTGTAACCTTCTATTTTGGATTCAAATTTGGTTCCTTTACAAAGGAAATTGGTTGATATGGCAGTGAAACGATTTCTTGATTCCCTTCCAGAATTTTAATGAATTGATTGGGGTTAACATTTGCAAAAATCTGCTTGCTGTTGCTGCCCGCCCATGTAATTTCAATCTGATCAATTTTTGATGCCTTACCTAAACCAATTTGCGCCATTAAAGGAGATGCCCCGAAACTTCCACCCGAATTGAGGTCCCGATATATGTGTCGCACATTGCCTTCCTCAGAAATAGTGACGTGTATCCTGCTTCCAATGCCTGGTTTGTTGGCTGTTACGCCTTCCAGGCGAATTCCGATCCAATTGTTGCCACCCTGGCCCGGATTGAGATAAAATGAATTCTGAAAACTCTCACCTTTAAATGATCCCCCAACCTGTGCAAAAATATCCTGGTCGCCATCGTAATCAAGATCGGCAAACGCTACACCATGCCCTTTTTGTAAATGTCCAACGCGAGCTCCGGCAGTAACATCATAAAAAACACCACCTTCATTTTTAAATAAGCGATTGGGAATAATTGACTTAGTATCCGGATTTCCGGTTCCCAGATAAAAATCCAGGTATCCATCATAATCAAAATCTCCAAAGTTTGATCCCATCGCATTCACCACAAGATTCAACCCAACTTCGCTGGCTACATTTGTAAATGTTCCTTCGCCATTGTTTTTGAAAAGCTTCATTTTCAGTTCATCCCGTATTGGATGTCCTAATTTTTCTGCTGCTTCGTAGTACCCGAGTGATTTCTCAAATTCATACCCACAAAGAAAAATATCGAGTAAGCCATCATTGTTATAATCCCAAAACCAGGTTGGAAATGTCTTGCTTACCACTTTGTCAAATCCTGCTTTAGCCGTTACATCTTCAAAAGAGAGTTGCCCGTTCTGAAGTCCATTATTCCTTAACAAGTAACTTTTGCGATTCATTGTTGAAATGAAGATATCCTGCCAGCCATCGTTGTTGTAATCACCAGACGTTACTCCTTTGACATAATCAATAATTCCAACCCCTGATTCATTGGCCAGGTTCAAAAATGTCCCGTCTTTTTGATTAATATATAATTCACATGGGTAAATATCCTGGTTGGTTTCGTTACCAATAAAAACATCAAGCCAACCATCATTATTGAAATCGTTCCAGGTAGCCGTTTGTGTTGGCAGGTAGGATACTAATCCGCTTTTAAATGTTACATCGGTAAATGTTCCATCTCCTTCATTCCTGAGTAACGAATTGGGCTGCCTTCCATATCGACTCATCCAACCTCCCCTCAAAACAAAAATATCCAGTAACCCATCGTTGTTATAATCTGTTTGCATCATATTAAGGCCTCCCGTCAGTTTCCCCAGATTTGATTTTTCGGAAGCATTCTCGAACGTGCCGTTGCCTTTATTAATATAAAACTTCATAGGCTCATCAAGACCCCATGCAGAGGTAACGATATCCAGATATCCATCCTGGTTGAAGTCATCAACAATCACACCACCAGACATATCTCTGATGGTTAATGCCAGGAGTCCTGAAATTTCCTGAAATGAACTTACTTCTATTTTACTCTCACTTTCAAGATCTGGAATCAGGAATTTAACTGGTACTTGTTCTGGATATAGACCCAGTGTCATATAAGCAATATTAAGTAACCAGCGGGCCTCCAGATCCTCTGGGTCCATCTGAAGTACCACTTCGAAATGCCGAACTGCATTTTGAGACCCCGTATTTTCCTGATGTATTCCGTTACCTGAAATAGGAAAGATACACGACTCGGAATTTTTATTGGAAACACAATTTATCTGTTCTCCCAGGCGGAGATAGGCGACACCTAAATAAAGGTTAACAAGTTTATAGGCTTCTTTCTCTTCAGGACTCATTCTTGTTAACAGGTTCTTATAAATTTCAATCGCTTGCTCTACCTCCCCGGCTTGCAGCAAGAAATATCCTTTGAAGTAATTATTCGTTATCTTCTGTTGTTCCGTTTGCGCAGCCAATACCAGCGAGTCGTAATATTTGACTTTTGCCTCCGGTGCAAAAAAATTATCTCGGACCTGCCCCTTTTTATGAATTTGCTGAAGGACGTCAGCCATTTGTTCGGTTGATGATGAGCGGGAACAGCTCATCCAGGTGACTGCCACCAAAATAAATACTAGAATATATCTCATTTGAATCATTATCTAAAGATGCAGGCTTCGGAGTTCTTGACAAAACCTCCTGTCAATAATTCTTTTAGAAACTAATTGTTAAACAAAACAATTTCGGGTTGCCATGTTATCGAATCCCCGGCATGACCTGCTTTATAATTAATGAACTCCATTCGAAATGGTATAACTTTAATAAGCAAATAGGCCTCTTCTCGGTTTGGATAAAAACCTTTCCATTCCTCTTTCCATCGCTTATTCTTTTCCTTTTGATCGTTCACTAGTTCTGCGGTTCCATAAATTGAAACATAGCCGTTGTCATTCTTATCAGCATAAAAAAGTGTAACGTTGGGATTGTTCCTTATCTGATTCACTTTGCGACTTTTTGGATTGGTTGCGAGCCAGATTGTGAAATCACTTTCTGGTTCGAATGGATCCATGGTTCGAACCTGGGGCAACCCCCTCTCGTCTAGTGTAATGAGTGCACATTTGCCCGAAGCCAGAATTATTTCTCTGGCTGCCATCAGTATTAGTTCGTGATCGTTTTTTTGGTTTTGCGGTTTTGAGTCGGGCTGGCACCCTACACTCAATAAAATCCAAAGACAGAAGAAGCGGTTTAACAATTTCACGCTACACTTGTTCAGTAATAAAGATATTAAATAGACCTTCGCGGGTGATCGGTAACTCTTAAATTTACACTGAATCTAGCTAGATATGGATCGCATTAAAAAGTCATTTTTGAGTTTATCTATTGTATCATTCCTCTTGTTTGTTGGATGTAAAGAGGACGTTGAAAATGAGGTTACCGGTTTTTCCCTTGAGAGTATAAAAGTACCCGAAGGAAATTCCCTTAACTCCCAAACATTGATCGTTCAGGTAAAGGGTACTCTTCAATCTGACATCACCGTTTCCTATCAAGTTAAGGAAAGAACCGCCAAGTTTGATCAGGATTTAAAATCAACATCCGGGGAAATAACACTTCTTGCCAATCAACCAACGGCACAGGTCGCAGTGGAAATTTTAGGTGATGAACATCTTGAACTTACTGAGTCATTTGATCTTGTGATTAATTATGAGGGCGAGGAGTACCCACTCACGGTTGAAATTGCTGATGATGACTCCATGGAAGAACTCCTGATTTCCTCCACAGGATTTTATACATCCAATACTCACCCCTCTATGCAGTTAGTGTGGAGCGATGATTTTTCAGGAACCCAATTAAATATGAATAACTGGACCTATGAACTTGGCAATGGTTGTAGCGTAGGGGTTTGCGGCTGGGGAAATAATGAACTCGAGAGTTATACAAGCGATCCTGCCAATATTTTTGTTTCAAATGGCACAGTTACTATCAAAGCGTTGAATAACGCAGGCAGTTATACTTCGGCCAGGATAAAAACGCAAGGAAAAGTAAACCTTCAATACGGCCGCATTGATGTTCGTGCTAAATTACCTTATGGCCAAGGTATCTGGCCGGCTATCTGGATGCTGGGGGAAAAAATAACTTCGGTAAACTGGCCGGCTTGTGGCGAGATTGATATCATGGAACTTGTAGGACATGAGCCACAGCGGGTTCATGGGACCGTTCATTACAATAATGATGGATACAAAAGTTCTACTGGAAGTACCAGCTTAGCTTCAGGAGATTTCTCAGATCAATTTCATGTATTCACCATTATCTGGGAGAAAAATAAGATTACCTGGTACGTTGACAATAAAAGCTTCAAGTCATTTGAAACCACTGTTGCCACCTTTAACAATCCATTCTTCTTTATCTTGAATGTAGCGGTGGGAGGTAACTGGCCCGGCCCCCCCAATGCGAGTACATCATTTCCTCAGGAAATGATTGTAGATTATATACGAGTTTTTCAATGAGAGTATATGAAGAGTATTTTCAAGATAGTATTTAGCTTCCTCGTTCTGGTTGGTCATAATCAACCGGTGCAGGCACAAGTTTCATTCGGTGATCGTTGTATTGGTTCCTGGGAAGGAATGATGTACATATATAACAAGGGAACTCTTAAGGATAGTGTTTCTGTGCGTCTCACGGTTCAAAAAACAGATATCTCAAATTCATGGACCTGGAAAACAGAATATTTATCCGCTAAAATGCCAATGACGAAGGATTATACCTTACGATTACCCGATCCCTCGACAAACAAATACATTACCGATGAAGGTGATGGCATTGAATTAACTGATTACCTCTATGGCAACAAACTTTATAGCATTTTTGAAACCCATGATGTTTTTCTTACTTCCACATACGAATTACACGACAAAGAATTAATTTTTGAAGTTACCTCCGGCAAAAAAGAAGCCGGTACGCACCCCGAAATAAATACTTATTCCACCGACAACCTGCAACGTGTTGTGTTAAAAAAAAGTAGTTAGCGTTTACAATTTCACTTTGGGAAACAGAATGTTGTTTTCCAGGTGGATGTGTTGAATAAGGTCTTCATCAAATTCCTTCAACAACTTATAGGTAAACTGAAAGGTGGGACAAGCATCGACAGGTGCTGAATAGTTACCCGTAAGCCCGCGCAATGTTTTAATAAGATCTCCCGCGCGATCATGCTCATCTTCCATAACATGAAGCGGTGTCTGAACAAATTCACGTGTGCCTGAGGCGGAATCTGAATCAAGTATTTTTCTGATTGCCGGAAAAAGGATCAGTTCCTCCTTAGGCAAATGATTCAATAGCTCATTCGCCAACTCATTAAAGGTTTCGCGAACAGTTAACAGATACGGCCTGTCATTTCCATGTACATCACACACTTTATTTAATAATTCCTGAATTTGCGGAATCGATTCCCGCACATATGTATGATGATGCTGGGTAATAAAATCCATGAGCAAGGTTGGATCCCAGGCTTCAAATTGCATTCTGTTTTCAGGTCCTTGCTTCAAATTTGCTTCAAGAATTTCCTGCCAAACCTTATTGGGATTCAGATCAGCGCTTTCACAGGCCTCTACAAATCCTGTTTTCCCATGACAGCAATAATCCAGATTATTCTTGTTTAGAATACCAATTGCTTTTGGAAAACTGAGTGCTAAATCGGCTACAGTGCAGGTAGAAAAATCGAAGCTGGTGTCTGTCGTGGTCATAATCGCAGGTTTAAATTGTCGGTCAAAAATAAACCTGAACTAACCTGCCTCATATGACTCTGATCATAGTGACCCCACTCGTGACTGTACTATAAAAGAAAAAGATCGGGGATCCGGGATATTATCTTCCGCAATCCACCGATCAAAATTTTTAAGGCTCTATTTCTTGAGAAGGTACCTATTGGGCTATCTGTACAATCTTAGCTAATTGAATGTTGTTGGCAGCAGCGGTGATATCCCCTTCTGTTGTATCATCCATTTTCAACGTCAATAGCGTGTTGTTCATCGGTATCTGCAATTCATAGTTCGTCTTGCCGGTTTCTGTATTAACCTGCTTATTAAGAATTGACTTATAACCCTGTACTTTCACAACCTTCTGGTTTTCATCCCGCATCATACCCCCGATCACTGGCATACTTAAAATGGCATTAAGCGAGTTAATAAGCGGTGAGTTATTAATGATCTCAATCGAAGCTCTCTTGGGATCTGCACCATAATGCCGGTTTACATACAATCCAACATAGCCTCCTGAACCAGAAACATTATCTTCCTTTGTCACTGCCAATAGAGAACCAATGTTGGTAGGAAGCAGTTTTAAAATTTCCTTGCCGATGGCCATATCAAGATCACGCAACATCTGCTCCATGGCAAAACGCGAGTCCTGTAAATTGCCTGAAGAGTAAGCTGAGCGAGCCGAGGCAATATTTTTATCAAAATCCTGGGCCATTGCAGTAATCCCTGCCAACAAAACCCATATTATTAAAACGAATTTTTTCATACCTGTCTCTGATTTACTATTGTTCACCTAATTCTTTTTTAATACTATCAATCTTAATTACTTCTGCAGCTTTCATCATTTCTGGTTCCGTTGCAAAGTTGATTCCTTCATAAACAATGATTGAAGATTGACCAATGGGTACACTTAGCTTATACCCGCTGCCCTCATTAAATTCGATAATGGCTTTATATCCCTGCACTTTGGTCTGCTTCCAGTTTTGTTGACTATTGGTTTGCTGTGCATAGCCCCCCGAAGCAAAATAGGCGTTTACTCCTGCCATCAATACTGAGTTATTGGCAATGTTCACTGTGAGTTGTTTATCCTTACCATCACTGTACTCACGATGTATCGTAAGTCCGGCCCAGCCCCAGCCTGTACTGGTAACCTGATCTGATTCAGCTTCTTTGTTTAAGCCAAGGATGGACTCCGGCAAAGACTTTAAAATCTTGTTTCCGATTTCCAATTCAACTCCCAGCATCGCTTGCTGTACAGAGTAACGCGATTCGCCATAGCTGTTCTTTTTATAAGCAACTTCTGCATCCGCCAAATTCTGCTTCACATCAGGTGGTGTAGAAATTAAACCCGCGCCTCCTGTATTGGAAGGATTACCACTTCCGCCAACACCACCCGATCCGCTCTGGCCCCCCTGTCCTCCCTGTCCGTTAGCTCCGCCTTGTCCCGATTGTCCGCTGGTTTGATCTTTTTTCTTCCCACCAAAAAGCTTGTCGATTTCTTCACCTGCTTTTTGCTCCGTTTTGTTTTCGACTTTCTGCTTCAGCCTGTTCAAGACCTGTGCTTTTGTAACCAGAGTTCCCATGAAAAGGGCAACCCCTGCGGTTAGTGCATACTTGATTTTCATAAAGAATAATTTGGAATGATAAAATTACATAATTCAAAATCGATTTATACGCAAAGTGCTTGCCAAAAGATTTCAAAAGCAATGGAATAAGGTCAAAATCATTCTTTAACTTGATGCTGATTCAAATATTTATAATCCTTCCAAATTATGAAGTCACTTTTTAATCTCTCCGGTAAAGTTGCAGTTGTAACAGGTGCCAGTAAAGGCATTGGTGAAGCGATAGCAGAATTCTATGGCGCGGCCGGTGCGCGTGTGGTTGTGTCCAGTCGAAAACTGGAATCAGTAAATCAGGTTGCGGATTCGATTACAAAAAAAGGTGGTATTGCAAAGGCGATTGCCTGCCACATGGGTGACGCAGCTGAAATAGCACGACTCGTTGACGAAACAATTGCTACTTATGGAACCATTGATATTATCGTAAATAATGCTGCTGCCAATCCTATATTTGGTCCGCTTGCAGCTGCAGACGGAAGTGCTTTTGATAAAATAATGAATGTGAATGTGAAGGGTCCCTTCGAGTTGGCGAAGAAAGCTTATCCCTACATGAAGGAGAAAAAATCCGGATCGGTAATTAATATAAGTTCCATTGGCGGATTAAGACCAGAACCGGGGTTAGGAATTTACAGTGTGAGCAAAGCTGCCTTGATTTCTCTCACTAAAGTAATGGCCAAAGAGTGGGGTGAGGATAACATCCGCGCAAACGTGATTTGCCCGGGGCTTATTAAGACCAAATTCAGTGAAGCCTTGTGGAGCAATGATAAGATTATGCACACCATGATGAAGATGTTGCCTATCAAAAGAGTAGGCACCCCCGAAGAAATTGCTGCGCTGGCATTATATCTCGCAGCTGACGAGTCTGCCTATTGCACGGGCAGTGTGTTTACTGCGGACGGAGGGTTTACGATTTAAAAATTGGTTTATGCTCGATTCATTCTACACAGATAAAGTCAAAAAACTTCTTCCTCAATACAGATCCTTTCTGGAACAAGAAGTTTATCCCGTTGAGTTGCACATTATTTCTCATCCATTCCGTCAATCACTTCCGTTATTGCAATCACTTCGCGCGAAAGCGAAAGAACGGAAACTTTGGGCTCCGCACTTATCAGACCTGGAAGGCGGAGTTGGCTTGTCTCTTAGTGAGTTTGCGCATGTGAGTGAAATCCTGGGCACCTCACCCCTCGGCCATTATATTTTCAATTGCAACGCGCCCGACATTGGAAACATGGAATTGATGCATCAGTTCGCTTCTGCAGAATTGAAAGATAAATACCTGAACCCATTGATGAAGGGAGAAATTCGTTCGTGCTTCGCGATGACGGAACCAGAGTATGCCGGTTCAAATCCGGTGGATATGGCAACGACTGCCGTGCGCGATGGAAATCACTATATAATTAACGGACATAAATGGTTTACCACCGCTGCCGATGGGGCTTCGTTTACGATTGTGATGGCAGTCACCGATTCGAAAAATGAAAATCCATATTTACGGGCAAGCATGATCGTTGTCCCGCTGGATAATCCCGGCTATAAATTGATTCGCAACATCCCCATTATGGGCGATGTGGGTGAAGACTACCTGAGCCATGGCGAAGTACAGTTTACAAATTGCAAGGTACCTGTTACAAATCTGATAGGCGAAGAAGGGAAAGGCTTTGCCCTTGCACAGGCTAGATTGGGTCCGGGCCGCATCCATCATTGCATGCGCTGGATCGGTATCTGTGAACGGGCGTTTGATCTCATGTGCAAACGGGCTGTATCCCGACAACTTAAAGAAGGAAAAGTATTGGCTCAGCAGCAGGCAATTCAATTCTGGATCGCAGAAAGCCGAGCGGAAATTAATGCTGCCCGGTTAATGGTGTTGAATGCAGCTCACTCTATTGATAAAGAAGGGGCCAAAGCTGCGAAAGATGAAATTTCGATGATCAAATTTTTTGTTGCTGATGTACTAATGAAAGCGGTTGACCGTGCTATTCAGGTTCATGGTGGCTTGGGGGTTACAGATGATACACTGCTTTCATTTTGGTTTCGTCATGAGCGGGCCGCCCGCATTTATGATGGCCCTGATGAAGTGCATAAATCCTCACTCGCGAAAAGCATACTGAAAAAATACATGCACTAGCCTATGCTCGACCAACCCACCCAAACCCGCGCAGGTGAAGAGCTTGATATTCAAAAGTTACAGGATTACTTGCGCGATAAAGTACCAGGCTTCGATAAAGAAGTTTCAATCAAACAATTCCCGGGTGGTTATTCTAATCTTACTTACTTTATACAGGCCGATGATCATGAATATGTGCTGCGCAGACCTCCCTTTGGTGCCAACATCAAATCGGCTCATGACATGGAGCGTGAGTTCACTGTGTTAACTAAACTACACGAAGCTGGTTTTACAAAAGTGCCGGATGCCGTTCATCTATGTGTGGACGAAAGTGTGATGGGCGTAAAGTTTTACCTGATGACACGGGTGAAAGGAGTCATTCTCCGAAACAGATTGCCTAAAGATTTTTCAGTAAGTGAAGAATCATTCAGAGCCTTATCGAAAGCGACTATTGATGAGTTGGTGAAACTGCATCAGATTGATATACATGCTTCCGGTCTTGATGTACTTGGAAAACCCGAAGGGTATGTGCAACGTCAGGTTGAAGGCTGGATAAAACGTTATGTGAATGCGCAGACGGATGACATCGCCCCCATGAAAGAAGTGGCCGAATGGATGCAGAAAAATATTCCAACATCATCACATACTTCATTTATTCACAATGATTTCAAATATGATAATCTCGTACTGAATCCAAATGACGTCACCGAAATTATTGCTATTCTCGATTGGGAGATGGCTACCGTAGGCGATCCATTAATGGATTTGGGAACTACCCTTGCCTATTGGGCCGAAGCGAGTGATCCGGACTCGTTAAAACCCTTCAACCTCACCTGGATGCCAGGTAATTTTACGAGGAGGGAAGTGGTAGAGTATTATCAGCAGCGATCAGGCACACAGGTTGACAATATAGTTTTCTTTTATGCCTTTGGCGCTTTCAAGGTAGGCGTGATCTGTCAGCAGATTTATCAACGCTATAAACAAGGCCATACAAAAGATCCACGCTTTGCTTCCTTGATTCATGTGATCAAAGCATGTGGAGAAAATGCACGAAGTACAATTGAAAGGAATAAAATATAAACCTCCGAGTAAACTCTGTGCCCTCTGTGGTTATTTTCACTTAAGAGATAATAGATGAACTGATTGATATTAAACTAAACTTCTGTTATGAAGCAACTTCTTTTACTAGTAACTGCCATTCTATTTACATTTTCTTGCCAGGAGAAACCAGATTATAGTGGCTGGCCAACCTATGCGGGTTCAAAAGAAGGAAACAGGTATTCATCCAATACTCAAATCACACCTGAAAATGTTTCTCAATTGAAGGTGGCATGGACATACTCATCAGGCGATAAAGACCCTGACAACCGATCACAAAACCAATGCAACCCCATTATGGTGGATGGTATTCTTTATGGAACTACTCCACAACTCAAACTTTTTGCATTGGATGCCGCAACAGGGGATACAAAATGGATTTTTGATCCGGCTTCAGTCGATACCACTGCGAAGAACGATAAGTATGCTTTCTTTAAAGTAAACCGGGGAGTAGTTTACTGGAAGGATGAGAGTGGAAAAGATCAACGTATTTTTTATAGCACAAGCGCAAAAACATGGGCAATCGATGTGGCCAGCGGAAAACATATCACGAGTTTTGGTAAAGGCGGCTTCATTGATCTTACAGAAAATCTGGATCGCGAACCGGGCACATTCAGTCCCTTCATCGCAGCAACTACACCTGGCATTATTTTTAAAGACTTGTTGATCATGGGCCATCGCGTAGCTGAGTCAGCCGATGCAGCGCCTGGTCATATCCGCGCTTTTGATGTGCACACGGGAGAACTCAAATGGATGTTCCGTACTATACCAAGACCGGGTGAAGTAGGTTATGATACCTGGGAGGATCCGGATTCCTGGAAAAAATTTGGTGGTGCCAATAACTGGGCCGGCATGTCACTCGATGAGAAGCGTGGCATTGTGTATGTCCCAACCGGGTCAATAGGTGGAGATTTTTATGGCGGCATCCGAAAAGGAGAAAATCTATTCGGCAATTCCCTAATCGCGCTTGACGCAGCAACAGGAACCTACAAATGGCACTACCAGGTAGTGCATCACGACTTATGGGATCGCGACTTACCCGCCAATCCCAACCTTGTTACAATAAACCGAAATGGAAAAAGGATTGATGCGGTTGCCCAGATCACCAAGCATGGTTATGTATTTGTTTTTGATCGCGAAACCGGTGAGCCTGTGTTTCCAATTGAAGAACGTCCGGTGCCTGCTTCTGATTTACCGGGAGAAGTTGCGTGGCCAACGCAACCCATTCCCACTTTGCCAGAGCCTTTCGCAAGACAATCTTTTACAAAGGATGATGTTTCGGATCTCGACAGTGCTACCCATACTGAAATGCTTGAGAGATTTTTAACAATCAAATACGGAGAACCATTTACTCCCCCGAGCAAAAATGGAGTTTGGATTTTCCCTGGTTTTGATGGTGGTGGCGAATGGGGCGGTGCTGCGGTCGATCCAGAGACAGCTATCATGTATATTAATAGTAGCGAATTGCCATGGGCACTTACTATGATTAACGTTCCCGGAAAAGGTGGCGATAATTCACTGAAAGGAATGGGCGAAGCAGTCTATGGAAAATATTGTGTTGCCTGTCATGGCGCTGATCGAAAAGGAAACGGAAGTTCATTTCCTTCCGTGCTAAATATGAAATCAAAATACAATGCGCAGCAACTCTGGGGCATTATTGAAAAAGGGAAGAACATGATGCCCGCATTTGCGCAAATAAAAGGTATTGATAAAGAGGCACTGCTTGCATTTTTATTAGACCTCGAAGAAAAGGAACCCACTACTTCTAAAGAACCAGCTTCAACAGCATCCGCAGCAAAAAGTATTCTGGATGAAGTGCCTTACACGATGACGGGCTACAATCGCTTTCTCGACAAAAATGGATATCCCGGCATTAAACCACCCTGGGGCACATTGAATGCTGTTGACCTTAACAGCGGAAAATTGTTGTGGAAAGTACCGCTGGGTGAATTTGAAGAATTAACTAAACGAGGGATACCACCCACGGGAACTGAAACCTATGGCGGGCCACTGGTAACAAAAGGTGGTATTATATTTATCGCAGGAACGAAAGACGAAAAAATCCGCGCCTTTGATAAGACAAGCGGCAAGGTTCTTTGGGAAGCAAAACTTCCTGCAGCTGGCTACGCTACACCTGCAACGTATTCAATAGAAGGAAGACAATATGTGGTGATTGCCTGTGGAGGTGGAAAAATTGGAAGTAAGTCGGGCGACAGCTACGTAGCATTTGCGTTGCCTGAGAAAAAATAATTACTCTGTGAAAACTCTGTGTCCTCTGTGGTTAATCCTCTAACCACGGAGAACACAGAGAGACACAGAGAAAAAACACAGATTTTATGCAAATAAAAAACATCACCATCATTGGAACCGGTAACCTGGGCACCCGCATCGGTTTGCAGGCAGCTATTTCCGGGTATCATGTAATCTTTTACGATATCTCAGATTCTGCACTAGAAAAAGCTAAAATTGTGATTGATAAAATCATTTTTCAATTAATCAAAGCCGGAACTCTCACTGATGATAAGAAGCAAGACGCGCTGTCGCGCATCAATTACTCAACTCATTTGAAAAGTGCATTAGCCGAATGTGATTTCATCAGCGAAAGCGTAACCGAAGAATTAGCGATCAAAGAAAAAATATGGAAACAGATCGGTGAATTAGCTCCCGTTAAAACCATTTTCACGACCAATACATCATATCTACTACCCTCACAATTAGCTAACATTTCTGGCCGACCCGATAAATTCTGCGCCTTTCATTTTCATGATGTGTTTTATGCCCGTGTGGTGGATATCATGCCGCATCCAACAACCGATCCATCATTGATTCCCCTCTTGCAAGAGTTAGGCAGATCACTCAATCAAGTACCCGTGATTGTGAAAAAAGAATCCCCCGGCTACATTTTTAATTTCATGTTAATGGCTGTGTTGGGTGCAGCCGGAAGATTGAAAACAAAAGACATCGCCAGCATCGAAGACATTGATCGTTCCTGGATGGTCAACTTTCACATGCCTACGGGTCCGTTTGGAATTATTGATAACATCGGTCTCGACACCGCATGGCATGTCGTTAAAGAAAGAGAAGATGCAGCGTCACAAGCATTTGCAAAACTCTTGAAGGAATATATCGATCAGGGAAAGTTAGGAGAAAAAACCGGTGAAGGTTTTTATAAATATCCTAAGCCTGCTTATCGCGATCCGGGCTTTATAAATGATTGATCAGGTATCCCAATTTTCTGGAAACGACATCCGTAAAAGATATCTTAATTATTTTTGATCATTACTCTAATATCCCAACTATGAAGAAGACTCTTCTGACACTTGTGGCATTATTAATAATAATTTCAAACGGTTTTTCTCAAGAGTCTTTCCGCAGATGGAGAATTACCAACCAAATTCGTCTCGATAAGTTTGACCTGATACTGCCAGAAGTGATGCGCGAAAATAAGATTGACATGTGGATCATTATGAGCCGCGAAGGAAACTTTGATCCGCTTTATGCGGAAATGGGAGAAGGGTATGTGGGCCACAATGGCTACTATATTTTTACTGATACCGGCCTCCCTCGTATTGAGAGAGCTGTATTGGGCATTGACGGATATTTAGTAGAAGAAACAAAAGCGTATGATTACTTCGGGGCAGAATCTGAATTGAAAGAATTTGTTTCCAAACGGGATCCAAAACGAATTGGACTTAATCTCTCTAAGGATATTGGTGGTGCCGATGGTTTATCCTTTACGGGGAGGCAAGAGCTGGCAGAAATTCTTGGTAAAAAATATGAAGGACGTTTTGTCTCTGCCGAAAAACTTATCTCCGATTTCAGATCTCGACATGTAGCCACAGAAATAGCAGTATTCGCAGAAGCGGGAGATTACTCGTATCAGCTTGCGGAACGAGCTCTTTCCAATGAAGTAATAACGCCTGGCGTAACCACATTGGAAGATGTGGCGTGGTGGATGAAAGAACAACTCTTTAAAAATAATTTACAATCATCTTTTGGAATGCCTTCAATTTATGTTACTGGGCCCAATGGGATTGAATCTACTTCTACGGATCGCATTATTCAGCGGGGAGATATCCTGATGCTAGATTGGGGTGTTGGCCTGATGAACATGTACACCGATATGAAACGCATGGCCTATGTGTTAAAAGAAGGCGAACGGGAGGTGCCTAAAAGTATTCAACATGCATTCGATCAGGCCGTGAAGGTTCGGTCAATTGTTACTGCCAACATTAAGCCTGGTATTACTGCGCAACAAAATATGGATAATGTTTATAAAGCATTGCTAGGTGCTGGCTATTCGAGAATAGAATTTAACAAACCCAATGTTGATGATAAGACGGATGTAATCATAGGCTGTCACTCGGTGGGTGATTGGGGGCACGGAACTGGACCTTCCATTGCCCACTTCAATCCATTGCAACTTACTTATGTGATTAAACCTACCAATTTATTATCAATTGAGTTTTTCGCATACACTCCTATGCCTGAGTGGGGTGGAAAAAAGTTACGCATTCCATTGGAAGATGATGCCATTGTTACTGACCGTGGTGTGGAGTGGGTCTATCCTGTTAATCAACGCGTGCTGTTGATCAAATAATGTTCATGGCATTTTGGTAATTGAAGTACATTAAAGGCTTTCACCATTTTTCTCTTATCTTGTCCACCTATGAAAAAAATCTACCTTGTCCCACTGCTTTTTCTGGCACTCAATGTAGTTGCCCAGCGCCCCATCACTCCTTCTGATATTTATAAAATCCGTTCAGTCAGCGACCCACAAGTTTCGCCTGATGGAAGATGGGTGGCATATGTGCTATCAACTCCCGATTCTGTTAAAGACAAATCGGATAGTGACATCTGGATGATCAGCTGGGACGGGAAAGAATCCGTTAAGCTAACCGCCAGCAAAGAGGGCGAAAGTAAACCACGATGGACTCCCGATGGAAAATATCTTACCTTTCTTTCATCCCGCTATGAAACCAAGAAGTCACAAATCTGGCGCATGGATCGCAGAGGTGGCGAAGCCGAGAAGTTAACTGATCTTAAATACAGCATCAGTGAGTATGTATGGAGCCCGGACTCTAAAAAAATTGCACTGATTATTAAAGATCAGGAATCAAAAGACGAGGAAGAAAAAAAGGATAAGACTGCCAAGCCAATTATGATCGATCGCTATCACTTCAAAGCTGATGGCGATGGTTATCTCGAGCGCAAGCGTAACCACCTCTATGTGTTTGATGCGGAAACAAAAAAACTGGATACACTTACTAAAGGAGATTATGATGAGAGTAGTCCTATCTGGTCGCCCGATAGCAAAAAGATTGCTTTTGTGAGTAACCGCACCGCTGATCCTGACCGCAATGGTAACAGCGATCTCTGGGCAATGGATGCAAAGAAGGGTTCTCCGTTAAAGCAATTAACTACCTGGGCCGATACTGACAACAGCCCGGCCTGGAGCCCGGATGGAAAATGGATAGCTTATCTGAAATCACAAACTCCGGAATATGATATTTATGATCAGGGACAAATTGCAGTAATTCCTGCAGAAGGCGGGACTCCAAAAATTCTCAATGCCACATTAGATCGTGATGTCTCGGCACCACGCTGGGCGGCCGACAACAAATCGGTGTGGGTTACGGTGGAAGATGATCGCAGAAGTCATGTTACTTCGTTTGATCTCGAGGGAAAGATGAAAGTAATCACGAGTGGCGATCGTGTTTTCAATTCGCTACAAGGTGGTGCCGGAGATACCTGGGTAACTTTATCCAGCGATCCAATGACACCCAATGAAATTTATGTGATCGAAAATGGCGCAGCTCGTAGACTTACACACATTCACGATGAATTTTTAAAATCAGTGCGGTTAGCTTCGGTAGAAGCCTTCGATTCAAAAAGTAAAGACGGCACAACGGTGGGCAATTTTCTTTTCTGGCCAGCCGGTAAACCGAAAGATCAAAAACTGCCAATGATCTTTTGGATCCATGGCGGCCCCACTTCACAAGATGATTTTAGTTTTGATTTAATTCCACAGATTTTAGCAGCGCAAGGGTATGCTGTAGCTACAGTAAATTATCGCGGCAGCAATGGGCGCGGACTTGCCTTCAGCAAAGCGATTTCTGGCGACTGGGGAAACAAAGAAGTTGTAGATATTCTCGGAGCAGTGGACCATCTTATCAAAACCGGAAAAGCTGACCCGAATAAGCTAGGCATAGGCGGATGGAGTTACGGTGGTATACTTACTGATTATGTTACAGCTACTGATCCACGCTTTAAAGTAGCAGCCAGTGGTGCGGGTAGTGCGATGCAGTTGTCCATGTATGGAACCGATCAATACACGATTCAATATGAAACCGAATTGGGCGTGCCGTGGAAGAATATGGACAAATGGATGAAAGTATCGTATCCGTTTTTGAATGTGGAGAAAATCAAAACGCCCACGCTCTACATGGTGGGCGAAGAAGACTTTAATGTGCCAGCTGCCGGCAGCGAGCAGATGTATCAGGCATTGAAATCATTGGGCGTGCCAACACAGTTTGTCGTGTACCCCGGACAGAATCATGGCCTTGCGGTACCGAGCTACCAGAAAGATCGCTATACGCGCTACCTCGATTGGTTTAATAAGTATCTGAATTCGGAAAAACTAAATGAGAAGTTACCTCCGAAGAAGTAGGCATTATTGCTATGTGAGATTTTAACCACGGAGATCATGGAGAAGATCACAGAGAAAAGTTCCGTGTACCCTTTGTGTGGATTTTCTCTGTGACCTTTGTGGTAAATAATAAAGCTTGGCATATTATTGATGAGTTGATTCACTTAATCTCTAGTCTGTGTCTTCACAGACCAGTTTATTTTGAATAAGTTTGAAAGCTGAAAACATAATGCCCAAACGATTAAGACTTTCGGAACTCATCGGTGAAATAGACGATGCCATTCAAAGCAGATTTGCAGGGGAAACATTTTGGATCACGGCAGAAATCACGGATGTAAAAAAACAACCTGATAAGCGTTGGTGCTTTTTAAAATTCATTGAAAAAGAAGGTAGCCTCATCACCGCTGAAATCAAAGGTGTGTTCTGGTCAAACGCGTATGATAATGTTGTGAGGTTTGAGAAACTTTCTGGTCAGCCCTTTGCCAACGGTCTTGAGATCACGTGCAACGTACGGGTGCGCTTTCATAAGCGCTTTGGCATTGACTTGGAGGTTTTAGAAATAGATCACACCTATGCACTCGGCAAACTGGAGCAGGAAAAACAACAGACGCTCGATCGGTTAGTCAATGAAAACGCAAAACACATTCGCCTAATTGATGGACAATATTTCACCAGCAACAAATCATTGGAATTACCCATCGTGTTGCAACGCATCGCGTTAGTAACCGCACCGGATTCGGATGGGCAACGGGATTTTAAACAAGAGATCGCAAATAACCCCTATGGCTATGCTTTTTCTGTGACTGAGTTTTTAACGCAGATTCAAGGTGACAATTCCAGCAACCTGATCATTCAAAAACTAAAACAGATTGAAGCTGAAAAAGAAAACTTTGATGTGGTAGCCATTGTGCGTGGTGGGGGTTCTCAAACAGATTTCAAGCCGTTCGATGATTACGAGTTATCAAAATATGTAGCTTCTTTTCCCTTGCCGATTTTCACCGGTATCGGTCACGACAGAAACACAAGCATCGTTGATCTGATGGCCCGGCAACATAAGACTCCCACAAAAGTGGCGAGTAGCATCGTAGAACACAACTTCAGCTTTGAAAGCGAAATCATTGAATTGAAGGATCGTCTTATGGAAACGACAGAAAGTATAATCGAAAAAGCGAAAGACAACTTGCTTCAAATGAAAAGAACGGTGAAGGCCTATAGTCCGTCCACGATTTTAAATAAAGGGTACGCCATAATTACAATCAATGATCAGATCATCATTGACCCTAAAGACATCAAGCCTAATACAGAGCTAAAAACCATTTTGAAAAACGAAGTCATTCACAGCACCGTCACTAAAAAATCAACACATGAACTTGACCTATAACCAGGCCTTCAACGAGCTGTCAAAACTTGTTGACCAGGTCGAAGACGATAAAATTCAACTGGATACCCTTGCAGACAAAGTGAAGCAAGCCAAAGAACTAATCGACTATTGCGAAATGAAATTGCGATCTATTGATAAAGATGTGGAAGCTGCTTTATCGGACAAGAAACCAACAACGCGGAAGAAGAAATAATTGCCTTAGCATCCTTACAGCATCGTCATCGGGTCATCGACCACTCTGAAATTTTCATTAAAGGAATTGATCTTTTTCATATCCGTATCCGAGATCTGAAAATCAAACACATCAAAATTTTCTTTCAGTCGGTTTAGATTGGAGGATTTGGGTATAGTAGATACTCCTAACTGCAAAGCCCAGCGCAGAATAATCTGGGCTGGAGTTTTTCCGTATTGATTCGCTAAGCCTACTAATTTAGGATCCGTAAATCGTTGTCCGCGCACAAGTGGTGTGTATGCTTGCAGTTGAATGTGTTTCCGTTTGCATTCATTCAACAGATTTTCCAGAAACAAATAAGGACTAAACTCCACCTGATCAACAGCCGGAGTTACTTTACCGTACGAATCAAGTTCATTTAAAAAAGGAATGAGGTAGTTGGCCACGCCAATAGCACGCACGCGTTTATCAGCGTATAATTTTTCCAGTGCCCGCCAGGTATCTTTACGCGTTTTCTTAATGGGCCAATGAACGAGATACAGATCAATGTAATCACTATTGAGTTTTCTGCTACTTTCATCAAATGCACGAAGGGTGTTGTCATAACCCTGATCTCCATCGGCCACTTTGGTGGTGAGAAAGATTTCTTTACGCGGAACTGCACTTGCACGAATTGCATTGCCGATCTCCGTTTCATTCTTGTACATCGCAGCCGTATCAATCAGTCGATAGCCAATTTCCAAGGCATGGGTCACAGCCTCTTCCGCTTCTTTCTTATACATATCATAAACACCTAATCCCAACAGAGGCATCGTGATTCCATTGTTGAGCGTTGTAAAGAGTTGAGTCATTTACTTTTAATTTTACTTATTTATCTCCATGGTCTGTGTCCTCACAGACCAGTAAATGCAAATAAATTTTTAAGGGTTCAATTCGAAGCACTATCAATCGACAATTAAAAAGTTTCGGTCCGTGAGGACACGGACCGAGGAATTTTATTTAGAAAGTTAGAGGCATCACCACTTTTCCAATCCCAATAACTTCTTTCCGAGGGGTGTGAGCTCGGCTGTTTTATAGCGTGTTTGTTCCCACTTGCGTGGATCGCCTGGGAAGGCATAGCCTTCAGGCGCAATGCGATCGCGCCATGAGTTAATTCTCCATTGGCGCAAGGCTTCGTTTTCTTCTTCTGCGGGCATCATGGAAATATATTGGGCTATGCGCACCTTGTCTTTGGAATTATTCGGTCGAATGCCGTGTGGCTCGGTGCTATTGAAGATCAGTAGATCCCCGGCTTCCATTTTTACTTTCACTTTTTCAAAACCCGTTACATCGGGTTTGAAGTAATCGCGATCAGCCGGCTGCGTTAACTTCCAGGTGTCATAGGTTCTGTACAACTCGGGTATGCACTGAAACCCACCCATGTTCTCATCGGTTTGATCGGCAATTGCCAACACACCCTGCACGTTTTGTGGTTTTGTTTCCGGATCATAATCCCAATGAATAAATCCTTTGTATTCATAACCCGGACGGATCGGAAAATTCAAGTTTGCGCGGTCAATCGTACACCACAATTTCTCAGTGCCCCAGATATCAACAAAGGCATCGTATACGCGTTGCACAGAACGATTATCCCACAGGTATTGATGATTGTAAATTTCAACCATGCCCGTATTGGTAAGTTCTTTCATTTGCATTTCGGCACGTGGCGGTGCATACCAGGTGGATGGATCATTCGGGTCCTTTTCTTCAAACTCCCACAACAGTTTGGCAAGGCGCTCACAGTTTTCTTTGGGTACTGCATTCTTGATCACGATATAGCCGTTGTGAATCCAGAATTTCCAATCCTCTTCGGAGAGCACGCGAAGTGGCTTTCCATTAGAGCGATCATTTAATTTCTGTGTGCTGGATTTTGCAACAGAAGGATTGCCGGGAATTTCCTTATGCGCGGGGGCCATGGTGGGTGTCATTGTTTGGGCCATTGTCGGGGCCATGGTAGCTGGAGCATTCTTTTCCATGAGGTATTTGTTTTTTGTTACGTCAAATGTATTTCAGCTTTTAGGTTGAAACATATGCTGGAGTTGCCAGTTTTTGTTCTCTATTGATCTGCTGTCTAATATAATGATATTTTAAGTACATTCATGGTCAAAAAAATGAAAAAATGTCCATGAAGATCAAACTGGAGAAAGTTCAGCCCGATGAGGGAAGTTCGTTCCGGATTTTAAAAAATCCGCGGCTGAATGAGCTTTTCTACTGGCACTACCACCCTGAGTATGAATTGATTTTTATCGCTGGAGCGGATGGTACCCGTCACATCGGAGATCATATATCCCGATTTAAAGGCAGCGATCTTGTGTTTATGGGGCCCAACATTCCCCACCTGAATTTTGATTTCGGCATTCGCACGGAGTATGAGAAAATTGTGATCCAGTTGCAGGAAGATTTTTTACAGGCAGCGCTGGCTGATATTCCTGAATTATCAGATATCCGAACACTATTTTCAAAAGCACGCAGAGCCATCGCATTCAATGGAGAAACAAAGCGCGCAGTGGGAGAGAAACTGAAAGAAATGATTCAACAAAATCACTTTCGTCAATGGATTGTCTTATTGGAAATTTTTCAACTGTTGGCCACAAGCACCGAAAGTGAAGTACTTAACATTTCACCCATCGAACATAATTATAATCTGAAAGAGCAAGAGCGTATCAAGAAAATTTACCGCTACGTGGAAGAACATTATCATGAGAAAGTTGATATTAAGGAGGTAGTGGATTTATGTAATCTATCAACAGCTGCCTTTTGTCGCTATTTTAAACGCATGACCAACATGACGTTTACAGAATTCTTAAATCAGTATCGGGTAAACCAGGCGAAGAAATTGTTACTCAAGAACTGCAATGTAAGTGAGGCCTGCTTCGAAAGTGGCTTCACCAACCTGTCGTATTTTAATAAAACCTTTAACCGGTATGCACAAGAAAATCCCATGCATTTTAAAAAGCGACATGTTCACGAATTGAATTAGTCTTAATCAATAACCTCTATCCAAACCTTCCTTATGATTGCAAATCTCAGTCTGATTGATCTCATTATTGTTTTCGCCTATTTTGGTGTTGTCTTTTACATTGCCCGCTGGGCTACACTCAGGCGAAAGCACGATAGTGATACGGCATCGGCCGATTATTTTTTGTCAGGAAAAAGTGAAGGCTGGGTGGTGATTGGTGCCGCACTCTTTGCTTCCAACATTGGTTCCGAAATTATTCTTGGGCTTGCAGGCTCCGGTGCGCGCGCGGATATGCCCAATGCACAGTTTGAAATTCTTGCGTCCTTGGTATTAATCATTCTGGGATGGGTGTTTGTTCCATTCTATCTCAAGACCGGAGTTTATACGATGCCACAGTTTTTAGAGATGCGATACTCACCCGCTGCGCGCACCTATCTTTCTGTGGTTTCCATCCTTGCGTATGTGCTTACAAAAATTTCGCTTATCATTTTTTCCGGGGCATTGATCTTCGATATGTTTGGCATTCCGTTCTGGACCGGGGCGATCATCATTGTACTCTCCACCGGATTCTATACTGTGCTTGGAGGATTGACAGCCGTAATCTACACAGACTTAATTCAGACCGTAATTCTTTTAGTCGGAACGGTTGCTGTTACCTTCTTCGGACTACATCAATTGGGTGGATGGAATGAGATGACCAACACCATCGCAGCCGCAAGCACACAACCAGGCAATCCAAGTGTAAACCAATTCTTCAATATGTGGCGACCCATTTCAGATACAAATTATCCGTGGACGGGCATGTTGTTTGGCGCGCCAATTCTGGGGGTATGGTATTGGTGTACCGATCAGTTTATTGTACAGAAAGTGTTGTCCGCAAAAGATATCAGCCAGGCGCGTAAGGGCACTTTATTTGCGGGCTTCTTAAAACTTCTTCCGGTGTTTATTTTCCTCATGCCCGGCATTATTGCCTATGCACTAGCCCAAAAAGGTTTGCTTACTTTTTCGTTGGATAACGCTGATCAGGCTATGCCGGCCATGATCACCACGTTGCTTCCTGTCGGATTAAAAGGCCTTGCTATTGCCGCACTGCTTGCTGCTCTGATGAGTTCGTTGTCATCGGCATTTAATTCATCCTCTACACTTTTCACAATTGATTTTTATAAGCGATTCAAACCCAATGCGAGTGAAAAACAATTAGTGCTGGTAGGTCAAATTGCAACCGTGGTGTTAGTTATCGTGAGTTTAAGCTGGATTCCGTTCATGAGAACCCTGATGGGGGGAGGCATGTTTCATTACCTGCAAAATATTCAAGCCTACATTTCACCACCGATAGCAGCCGTATTTTTATTAGGACTTTTCATTAAGCGCATTAACGCAAGAGGTGCGATTGTTTCTCTGTGGGCTGGATTTGTAATGGGCGTGTCGCGATTGGTGACGGAGTTTATGGCAAAAGAAGGAATGATTCAGATAGAGGATGGAAGTTTTCTTCAAGCGATGTTGAGCATTAATTTTCTACACTATGCATTGTTTCTCTTCTTGGTTTGCGGTATAATTTTAATTCTGGTGAGTCTCACGGCACCACAACAATCGGAAGAACAATTGAAATTAGTAACGTATAAAAGGACACCTTCTGTGAAAGGTGAAGGACATTCCACTGATTTCTGGCTTACTGTATTGCTGGTAGGATGTGTACTCTTCTTATGGGTGCTGTTCAGTCCGTGGGGATTGGCGTGATAATTCATGAGATATGATTACATTGTGTAAACGAATGCGTTCAACCCAAATAAGTTTTTTACTTCTAAAGTCGTATCAATAATGAGAAAATCATGGTATGCTGTATTACTTTTCATTTCCATCATCAGTTGCAAAGAAGAGAAACCCATCGGGTGGATTGACAATGAACGAATAACACATCGCGAGGCAAAAGATTGGTTGTCGTTAGGAGGCGATCACATGATGCAACATTATTCTCCGCTCAATCAAATCACCAAAGAGAATGTGAGCGAACTTGGCTATGCGTGGGAATATGATGCCAGCACCATCATAGGCAATGTGCCGCGCGGCTTGGAAGCCACACCGATTGTGGTGGATGGAATTATGTACACCTCAGGCGCCTGGGGAGCGGTGTATGCACTCGATGCAAAAACCGGGAAGCAACTGTGGATATACAAACCCGAAGTGGATGCTTCCTATGGTCGCAGAGCGTGTTGCGATGTGGTGAACCGTGGTGTTGCCGTGTGGGAAGGGAAAGTGTATGTAGGAACGCTCGATGGTTATTTGGTTTGCCTTAATGGCGAGAATGGTTCCGTACTCTGGAGCAAAGACACATTTACAGATCGCACCAAAGCCTATACAATTACGAGTCCGCCACAGGTTGCCGGCAGTATTGTAATGATTGGAAATTCCGGAGGTGAGTATGGCGTGCGCGGCTATGTTACTGCTTATGATTTAAAAACGGGAGAGGAGAAATGGCGCTTCTGGATTGTGCCCGGTGATCCGGCCAACGGTTATGAAAGCGTTGAAATGGAAATGGCTGCTAAAACATGGGACCCAAAATCTCATTGGCCATCCGGCATGGGCGGAACTGCCTGGGGCGAATCGGCATATGATCCTGAATTGAATTTATTGTATGTAGGCACAGGCAATTCAACGCCTTATCCGATTTGGTTTAGAAGTCCTGCCGGTGGAGACAATCTATTTCTCTCTTCGATTCTGGCTATCAATCCCGACAACGGAAAATTGGTGTGGCACTACCAAACAACCCCCGGTGAGATTTGGGATTACACTGCCACACAAAACATTGTGTTAGCCGATGTTGACATCGATGCAAAGCCCAGAAAAGTTTTGATGATGGCACCGAAGAATGGGTTTTTTTATGTGTTGGATAGAGCAACAGGCGAACTGATCTCCGCAGAGAAATATACCAAAGTCAATTGGGCCAGTCATGTGGATTTGAAAACCGGAAGGCCTATGTTAACTGAAAATGGACAATGGTATAAAGATAAACCCCGACTTGTAGTACCCTATCTTGGAGGCGGGCATGTTTGGCAGCCCATGTCATTCAATCCAACAACAGGGCTAGTATATATTCCTGAACGTGCCGTGCCGCAGGTATTTAAAACTTATGAAACGTATAAATGGTTGCCGGATGTTGACAACACGAATCTTGACTACTCAAACATGTACAAGTTCAAAAAGAATGTTGCGGATCAGATCACGAGCGCTGAAGATACATTGCGATCAGAAAGTTTATTGGCGTGGAATCCCGTAACTCAAAAAGTAGCGTGGAAATTTCCTGATGGTGGACCCGATGGCGGCACCATGTCAACACCTGATTTGGTATTTCAGGGAACACGCACCGGCTACTTTAATGTGCATGATGCAAAGACGGGAGAAAAGTTAAAATCAATTTTCACGGGTAATGGAATTATGGCGGGTCCCACAACATACAGCATTGATGGTGAGCAATACGTGGCCGTGATGGCAGGGTATGGTGGAGCAGAAACCTACGCATATTTGCCCGATGGCATTATTTTTCAATATGAAAACAAAACGAGAATCATCGCTTTTAAATTAGGGGGAGGTGAAACACCACTTCCTCCAAAACAAAAGAAAATTGAGACTCCGGCACCTCCTGACACAAAAATTGAAACTGAATTACTTGCTAAAGGCTCAACTCTTTATGAATTCTATTGCATCACCTGCCATGGAAATTTTGGAGATAACCATCTATCTCAACATCCGGATCTTTCAAAATTGACCACGGCAAAGCACATGGTGTTTAATGATATTGTGCTAAAGGGAATTCTTTCACAAAATGGCATGGCCAACTTTAGTAATTCTCTTAGCGAAGAAGATGCAGAAGCGATACATCAATATTTGCTGAAGCAGCAAGCCGAGAGCTACAAGAAAGAACAAGCCGTAAACAGGTAATCTTTTTACTTGGTCTTATATCACCATAGTTGTTAGAATAAAACGCCCATCAGAAAAAATCATATATCATCCCTACCGGGATTTTGATACTTATGTTGGATGGGGTTACTACCAACATATCGTCCCTAACGGGACTTATTTCAGATTGGCAATCAAAGTCCCATAGGGACGTTATGTTGGTAGAAAGTTAGCAGAATGAATCAAGTCCTGTAGGGGCGGCATATAAAGGCTGTAAACATACCTCACAAGCTTCACTATCTATAATACATCTCTTGGGTAAACGACCATATTTCCTCACAGACCAGAAACGATTAATATATTAGCTCAAGTTATTTTAAAACTATGGCGACAGTCTGATGATTTTATTGCTGAAAATGTTTTTTCATAACGCCAGCATAATCTGCAATGGCTAGCTCTGGTGCTTCCAGTTCAGGGTGCCATAGTTTCTCCCACTCAAAACTGTAATACCCTTTGTAACCACCTTTTGATAGTGCATCAATCGCTTCGAAGATGGGAACATCGCCTTGTGCCAGACGAGTGTAGGTGATCGTATCGTTTACCAATGTTGCATTCTTAATGTGAGTATGATGAATATATTTTTTTAGTTTTTCATACGCTATCGTAGGAGACTCTTTGGTTTTGACCCACATGTTCACAGAGTCCCAGATCATCCCAACATGTTCGTGTTCAGAGGCTATCATCACCCTTTGCAAATCTTCAATATAAATCAAGTCGCCATGCGATTCGATGAGTACGATCAAATCACTACCCTTTGCATGATCGCCAAGCTCCAGCAAACCGTTAGCGATCAGGTCCATGGTTTGGTCTCTATCCTGGTCTTTCGGAAAGTTATTAGGGAAAACACGAATGTAAGGACACTTTAATTCCTGCGCCAGATCAATGTATCGTTTCCCCTCATCGAGATTTTTCTTTCTCTCATTAGCATCGGCAAAATGCATAGTGGCAGATGATCCAAGGTTTACAAATTGTAACCCGTTGTCTTGCATCATGCGTAGCGAGGTTGCTATATTTTGCTTGCTGAATTCCTTGCATTGTGGGAGATCCATTTGTCTTAGGATACCACGCACTTCAATTCCTTTAAAACCATGCTTTGCGGCAAACTCCACAATTTGATTGAGCGACCAATCGGGGCACCCCAGGGTTGAAAAGGCAAGACGAGGTGCTTTCTTTTTGAATACAAACCCTGAGGCTCCAAGCGATGCCGTGAGCAGTGCGGCACTGGTTTGCAAAAAATCTCTACGGGTGGTGTTGCTGTTCTTCGTCATGAAACCAAGTTATAACAAAGAAAGGCCGAAGGCAAGTTGTTTAACAACTGATCTTATTCACTCTTGCTTCATGACGGCCACCCTCAAAAGCAGTGCTCAAAAATTTATCCGTGATTTTTTCGGCTGCTTCCTCCGTAACAAAACGTGCAGGTATGCAAAGTACATTAGCATTATTGTGCTGGCGCGCGAGTGATGCAATTTCTTCCGTCCAGCAAATGGCAGCTCTTATTCCCTGGCGCTTATTCGCAGTGATGGCTACGCCATTGGCGCTACCACAAAGTAGCACTCCCAATTCAAATTCTTTTTTCTCAACTGCGCTGGCAACCGGATGCGCAAAGTCTGGATAATCTACTGATTGTGTACCATTGGTTCCGAAGTCTTTGATCTCATGACCGCTTTTTACAAGGTGCTTTTTAAGTAACTCCTTGTATTCAAATCCTGCATGATCGGCACCAATTGCAATTTTCATGTGTATTAATATTTTTTTGTTTTTGGTCACATGGAATTCGCCTGATCGATTATCATCCAAATAGGAGATCGTAAATCATGGCTCATTTCATAATTAGTGGGATTGTTGATCTAATCTTGCTTCTTCCAACTCACGCTTTGCTTTTCTCTTGAGTTCAATCGTTGATATGAAAATACTGATTTCATAAAGGAAGTACAAAGGAATCGAGATCAGCGAAAGACTCAACGGATCAGAGCTAGGGGTAATAATTGCCCCAACAATTAAAATGACGATTACCGCATGCTTGCGATAGCCCCGCAACAGTTTAGGTGTTACAATACCCACTTTTGTTAGAAAGAAAATAACTACAGGCAACTGAAATAAAATTCCGCTGCTCACCACCAATATCGTTATAGTAGATACGTACGATGTAATATCAAATTCATTGGAAATATCAGGGCTAATCGTATAGTTGGCAAGGAAGGCGATCGTCATCGGGCATAAAATAAAATACCCAAAAGAAATCCCTAACAGGAAGAGGCCTGAAATAGAAAACACGGCACCTCTTGAGCTTTGTTTCTCTTTATTATAAAGGCCGGGCTTAACAAAACTCCACAATTCCCAAACCACATAGGGGAAGGCTATAACTAATCCGATCACGAAGGAAGCCTGTAACTGCATAGTAAATTGCCCCATCAGAAAACGGCTTTGAATCTTCATCGGGATATCAGTAACGCAAAGGCCAGCTACGCCTGTTAAATCTCCTAATTGGCAGAGCCAGCGAAAGGTTATAAAGTCAACATGGCCTGGAGCAAAAACAATGTATTTAAAAATCTCTTCTGTATAGATGAAGGCCAAAATCATCATGATAAAAATCGCAGCCACTGACCGCACTACATGCCACCTCAACTCCTCGAGATGATCGAGGAAAGCCATCTCTTTTTCTTCGCTCATAATTCAATTACCTCCTCTCAGCTTTTAGCTGAGTAACCAAACACATTTTCAATACTTACTTATACAACGGGAACTTCTTCATAAAGGCATTCACCTTGCGCTTCACACCTTTCAGGTGCTTAACATCTTCCGGTTTTTTCAATGCCTCATCAATCAGATCAACTACTTTTACCACATCCTTTTCCATCAGGCCGCGGGTAGTAACGGCCGGAGTGCCTATGCGCATCCCTGAAGTTACCATGGGTGATTGCGTATCGAAAGGCACCATGTTTTTATTGATGGTGATGTCTGCCTGGATCAACGCTTCTTCGGCAATCTTGCCTGTGAGATTCTTTGAACGAAGATCAATCAACATCAGGTGATTGTCTGTACCGCCTGAAATTATCTTATAGCCTCTGTCAACAAAGGCATTAGCCATGGATTTTGCATTCTTGGCAACCTGTACAATATACTCCAGGTACTCATCACTTAATGCTTCACCGAAAGCAATTGCCTTAGCTGCTATCACATGCTCAAGCGGTCCGCCTTGTGTGCCCGGGAATACACCTGAATCCAACACCGATGACATTTTACGCAATTCGCCTTTAGGGGTCTTTAACCCGAAAGGGTTGTCGAAATTCTTACCCACCAAAATCAATCCGCCACGTGGTCCGCGCAGAGTTTTGTGTGTAGTGGTCGTTACAATATGACAATGCTCCATGGGGTCATTCAGCAACCCGCGTGCAATTAACCCAGCCGGGTGAGAAATGTCGGCCAGCAACAAAGCACCAACACTATCCGCAGCCATGCGCAATTTTTCATAATCCCAATCGCGGCTATAGGCGGAAGCACCGCAGATAATCATTTTAGGTTTTTCGCGCTGAGCGGTTTCAATTACCTTATCAAAATCAATCTCTCCGGTTTCCTGCTCAACTCCATAAAAAGATGGCTGGTACAGTTTACCAGAAAAGTTTACTGAAGATCCATGCGTAAGGTGGCCGCCATGGGAAAGATCAAACCCTAATATCTTATCACCAGGCTTTAGGCACGCAAGCATAACAGCCGCATTGGCTTGTGCACCTGAATGCGGTTGCACGTTAGCCCATTCCGCACCAAATAATTCTTTAATCCGGTTAATAGCGAGTTGTTCTACTTCATCTACTACCTCACAACCACCATAATAGCGTTTGCCGGGCAGGCCCTCAGCATATTTATTGGTAAGAACCGATCCTTGAGCCTTCATTACCTGCGGAGAAACAAAATTCTCGGAGGCAATTAATTCTATACCATGCTCTTGTCTCTGTTTCTCTTTTTCAATTAGATCAAATACTATTTTATCGCGCTTCATGGGAAATGAGGTTTTCTGATTCAGGTGCCAAAAATAGAGATTATCAATAAGAAGGACAGCCAATTGGCAGAGAAAAATGGTGTCATTCTGGCTTTAATTGATGGCGATAACCATAAATTTTACAATGCCAATAAAATCCTGATTTTTCTCCTTTGCATTGGCCTTTGCTTCTGTGGCCTAAAAGCCTCAAATCAAGAGGTTATCGGTAAGCGATTTTCGCATTCGCTTACCCCATTCTAAAAAGAAAAAGCTAGTGGTTGACGAATAGTAAAATATTACTGAATCGATTTCAGTAAGTGCAGTGACTTTTGAACAGTGGGATCAATCACGAGCAGATTGCTTCTCTTCTTTAGATCCAGTGAATGCCCAACTTCTGCACCAAGTGTTTTTGATGGTTTTATACGGCCCAGATCTGTTAGTCCGGTAATTTCCTGCAAGGCCCTATTCAATAGTCGCTCGCGCGGATCACCCAGCGGATAAACAATAAGGCTATTGTCTTCTAATAACACTTGTGGAATAAATCCGGTGTCGTAGTCAGATTGGTTGAGGCTGTTAAATGATTTGGTGATGATAGGCTGCATGCCCCAGGTATTTTTAGGGTCGTTTTCTTCATTCAAAGTAATCGATCCAACGTTTTTACCAACAGTTTTATTACCAATAAGAAATACATCCATATAAGGCCTCAGACCATTAATCAATAATTCACTGGCTGAGGCAGTGCGGGTGCCCGTTAAAATGTAAACACGGTTATTCTGTAACTGACTTCCAATGTTCTGAGCCTTGTTCAAAAACTCAACCGACAGAAATCCCTCTCCAAGTTGAGGATCTGCTTTTATCTCCGCTGTTACTTTTGCATTGTACTCACGAATAGTAAATACCTTGGTGGCATCCACACCGGTTCCAATCAGGCTTGCAAGGTTGTTAGTTGCCGTCTCGGCTCCACCGCTGTTAAATCGTAAATCCAAAATTAAATCGGTAATTCCGGCCGACTGAAAATTGGCGAAGATCTGGTCCATCTCCGTATTATACTGAGTGCTGGTTTGTATGGGGCCAGTCGAAAAAAGATTGTACACATAGTAGCCAATCTTGCGATCATTGTACACCAGGATTTTATTCAGGAAATTGGGGTTCTCGGCATACTCAACGGTGGCTAAGTTTTTTGATTCTTCCGCACCGAATGTCTGACTTGCCAGATCCAGTGACTTGAACGAAATCGTGTGATTTTCACTTATAGTCTCCAATAAAGTTTGATAGTTGGAAATGGTTATCTGTTGGCTATTAATCCGGGTGATCAGATCTCCTCGCTTCAACCCAATAGTTTCAGCAGGCGAGCCAGGCTTGATGTAGACAATCTGTGCAATTACATTATTGTTATCCGGGCTTTCGCGATAAAGTGCAATCTCATAGCCCGCTTCTTTACTTACCCCTTGCAAGGAGTTTATCAATTCCTGAAAGTTATCCTGAATCCACGAAAAACGATCTTGTGAGTTGAGCAGTGAATTAAAAAATGCTTCGTGCTCCTGGCTTTTGTTCGGATCAACTGGCAAACTGGTGTTCCAATAATACCAGAAGTCCATGTTAGTGAAAATCCAGTTGTTTACATATTCATTGGAATGTACCGGCTCTTCTTTGTTGCAGGAAGGCAGAGCCAAAATTGTGAGGAACAAAATAACCGTAACAACACGATTTAACCAGAATTTTGTCAATGCCATTTCTTTCATTTAACTCCTCTCTTCTTCTAACAAAAAACAGGTATCGTAGTTTTGCTAAACTTTACATGTAAATGCTTGGCAAATACCTGGTGGTAACCGTCAAAGATCGGAGTACGCGGTAGGTCGCAGAAAGATTTGCACATTCTTCGACACATTTTTCTGGTACTCAGGCATTGTTGAAAGTTTTTTCCATTGCGGATCATCCACAAAGGCTTTCCAGTGTGCATCCCGCGAAGCCTGATTTTCAAAAGTAGTCATGTACATCAGATTGGGCATGCGAGGGCCACTTAATACTTCTCCATAAAACACCGCATTGAATCCAAGTCGCTTAAATAATCCGATTTCGTCACCGGCATTAAACATATCTACTTTATTGCGATATATTTTTTCGGTATAGCCTTCATAGCTACGCAATTCATAAACTCTTTCATTCACCGCATTTTTCAAATCTGGCACCGCCACTTGTTGCATTCCCGAAAAAGATCTTAATACGATAGTTTGAATGCGATTATAAGGTGGATTATCGTATGTAGCATCGATATAATCTTTGCCGTCAGTTGCATACAATTTATCTTTCGCCAGCGTCTCAGTCAGGTTCGCAAACTGATCCAGGGAGCGATACGGAATCAACACGTAAAGCCTCTTTCCATAGGTGGTGTCAGTTTCAACGGGTTTAAATACTCCCACACTCTTAATCCCAATACGGTGAAGAGCCGGTAACAAGGCTTTCTCCAAATAATTCTCTGTTCTGGTCTGTTGATCACTTGTTGTAAAGTAATAGGTGCGCAATTCAAAATACGCACGCGGAGCGGCCCCTGACGCAACAAGCCCAACAAAAAGGATTAAACCGATTACCAGATTTACTTTTATTAGATTTTTCATTTTTCCATCTCTTTGGTTCAAAAGTAACAGGAACTAATCAATAGATATACACCCGTAGCAATAACATTTATTCTCAATCTGATTTTATACTTTTATCTATTAACTCCTCAGTCTTGAATTTTCAATATATACTCGAATTAATTGGTACGTTCTTTTTTGCTGTGTCGGGTGCGCTGGCCATGCAAGACAAAGATCAGGATTGGTTTAGCGCAGCCTTTACAGGTTTCATTACAGCCATTGGTGGTGGTAGTTTGCGCGATATCCTGTTGGGCAGTTACCCCTTGGTGTGGATTAAAGACATTAATTTTTTGTACTCCATACTGCTTGGAGTCGCTATCGCTATCATTTTTCATAGGATAATCATTCAATTCAGAAAGACCTTCCTGCTCTTCGATACCCTTGGCATTTCCTTTTTTACCATTTTGGGAGTTGAGAAGGCAATGGGATTGGGAATACGTCCTGAGATTGCGGCTATCATGGGCATGTTTACTGCGGTTATGGGAGGCGTTATCCGCGATACGCTTACCAATGAGTTGCCCGTTATTTTCCGGAAAGAAATTTATGCCACCGCATGTCTGACCGGGGCCATTACTTACCTTATTTTAGATTTACAAACTCCGCTCGCGCGTAATTACAACCTGATAATTTCTATTTCAGTTATTATCCTGATCCGGCTTCTATCTGTAAAGTATAAATTAGCTTTGCCCGGATTCAAAAAATGATTCAACATTGATCATACCAGTGGTCAATAATTGCTTGTGCGCTCTTGCGGGTTTGATAATATTGCAGGAATGAGATTGGGCCTTCTTTTATTTTTCATGCTAATCAGCTGGGTGGCTACAGCCCAGAAGAAGAACGAGGCCTATCAGTTTGCAATTCGCAAAGCTACCAGTGTAATCCGAATCGATGGAGTTGTGGACGAAACCGATTGGGATCAGAGCCAAACGGCCACTGACTTTTTTATGGTGACGCCTATGGATACAAGCCGCGCACAGGTGAGAACAGAAGTGAAGATGACCTATGATGATGATAAACTTTACCTGCTGGCGATCTGTTATCACGCCCTTCCCGGTCCCTACATTGTTGAATCGTTGCGCAGAGATTTTAACTTCGGAAAGAATGACAACTTCTTACTCTTTATGGACACCTTCGATGATCAGACGAATGGCTTTTCCTTTGGCGCCAATGCTGCAGGGGCGCAATGGGACGGGCTTATGTACGAAGGAGGTAAAGTGGATCTTAACTGGGACAACAAATGGGAATCGATTGTAAAAAATTATGATGACAAATGGATTTTCGAAGCGGCCATTCCATTCAAAACGATCCGATACAAAAAAGGAATTACCAAATGGGGAATCAATTTCAGTCGACTGGATTTAAAGACTACTGAAAAGTCTAGCTGGGCACCGGTTCCACGCCAGTTTCCATCTGCGGCCCTTGCCTTCAGCGGATCGCTCGTGTGGGATAACCCACCCAAGAATGCCGGAGTCAATATTTCAGTTATACCGTATGTGCTGGGGGGCATTTCGAAAGATTATGAAAATAATACACCCACTGCGAATCGCGGTGAAGCCGGTCTGGATGTAAAAGTTGCAGTTACCTCTTCCCTAAACCTCGATCTTACTATCAATCCAGACTTCTCGCAGGTAGATGTTGATCGCCAGGTTACTAACCTGGATCGGTTCGAACTATTTTTTCCTGAAAGACGACAATTCTTCCTGGAAAACGGAGACATGTTTAACAATTTTGGCTACTTAACAATACGCCCATTCTTCTCGAGGCGTATTGGTTTATCAGCTCCTATTCAAGCCGGTGCCAGGTTAAGCGGTAAGATTGACAAGAACTGGCGCATTGCCATGATGGATATGCAAACAGGTGAAGTCGAAAAGGACCAGCTGCCGGCTCAAAACTTTGCCGTCATGGCGCTGCAACGAAGAGTCTTTGCAAGATCAAATATTGGCATGCTGGTGATCAATAAGGAATCTCTTAACTATAATCCAAGTGAAGTAACTTCTGGTAATGTCTACTCAGAATACAATAGGAATCTTGGCTTTGAATACAACCTTGCTTCGTCTAATAATTTATGGACAGGTAAAGCACTGTTTCTGAAATCATTTAGCCCGCAAAAAACCGAAAAAGATTACACCTATGCGGGCAACCTGCAATTTGCAAGTAGAAAATTAATCGTGAGCGGTCAATATGAATATGTGGGCAGTGGGTATACAGCCGAGGTAGGTTATGTACCCCGAACTAATTATATCCGTACCAACCCACAGGCCTCCTACCTTTTCTTTCCTAAGGGGAAAACAATTTTAAGTCATGGGCCAAAAGTTGCAACAAGTATATTTTTTGATCCTTCCTTCAAGCAAACTGATAGTGAGACATACCTTGCTTACCTTTTTAATTTCAGAAAGTTGAGTACACTCATGATGTGGGTTGGACATGATTATGTAAAACTCTTAAGTCCGTTTGATCCAACTAATTCCGGTAAGGATAGTCTTGCAACAGGGAGCGAGCACCGGTGGAATTCCACGGGGCTGGAGTTTTTTTCAAGACCACAACGCACCTTGACGTATTCTCTTGCGGGCAGGTATGGCGGTTACTATGCAGACGGAACGAGGTTGTTTTTAAGTTGGGACATCGGCTATCGCATTCAGCCCTATGTAAGTTTATTACTAAGCTCCAGTTACAACGATATCCGTTTGCCTGAACCCTGGGGCCGCAATACATTCTGGTTAGTTGGACCTCGAATAGATATTACGTTCACCAATAAAATCTTCTGGACTACCTTCCTGCAGTACAACGAGCAAAAAGACAATGTGAATCTTAATACACGCTTTCAGTGGCGCTACCGCCCTGCTTCTGACTTGTTCATTGTTTATACTGATAACTATTTGCCTTCCGATCTTTCTGTGAAGAATCATTCCCTGGTTGTTAAGTTCACCTACTGGTGGAACATATAAGTCTTGTCCGGCTCTTGATTCATCTTCCGGAACCCATTACTTTTAATTAAATTCTTTCTATGCGATTCATTCTGCTTTGTGTTTTGCTGATGACCGTTTCCTGCGAAAGGAAAGATCAGCCTGTAAGTCTGCCCGGTAGTTATTCTTATGACGCACAGTTTCTTCGTAAGCACACCAGGCAAGTAATTGAATTGGCTGACAAAGCGGGCGAGGCAAGAGTGCTGCTATCAGCTGAGTATCAGGGCCGGGTTATGACGAGTAGCTCAGGTGGAGATAGCGGAACCAGTTATGGCTGGTTGAACTACGATTTGATTTCAGCCGCTGAAAAAAAGAAGCAATTCAATCCCGTAGGCGGGGAAGAACGCTTTTGGCTAGGCCCTGAAGGCGGCCAGTATTCATTATACTTTCACTCCAGAGATTCATTCAAAATAGAAAACTGGCAAGTACCGGCTCTTATTGATACAATTACCTACGAGGTTACACAAAGCAACGCTACACAGGCAACGTTTTCCAAAAAAGCCTCGATCACCAGCTATTCGGGAACACGCTTCGATTTACATATTGAACGGAAAATCTCTCTACTCTCTAAACAAGAAACTGAAGCGGCACTACGCGCATCGCTAAATGACTCTCTAAATTTTGTCGCATACCAAACCGAAAATCAAGTACAAAATACAGGCACAGAAAATTGGACGAAAGAAAATGGCTTGCTATCGATTTGGTTGTTGGGCATGTTCACCCCTTCAGAAAACACCGTGGTAATAATTCCTTTTCATCCTGCGCCAGATGCTAAAGAATTAATCAGTACAGACTACTTCGGGGAAATTCCTGCGGACCGATTAACAATTAAAGACAGTGTTTTATTTTTTACCTGTGACGGAAAATACCGAAGCAAACTTGGACTGCCTCCGGCTATTGCCAAATCTGTTGCGGCAAGTTTCGACTTTCAGAAAAACATTCTGACTGTAATTTCTTTTGAGTTAACCCCAAATGCTGACTACGTAAACTCAAAGTGGGAGATTCAAAAAGAACCCTATCGTGGTGACGCGGTTAACTCATATAATGATGGCCCACTTGCTGATGGTTCGCAACTGGGTCCATTCTACGAACTTGAGTCATCCTCCCCGGCTTTGGCATTAAAGGCCGGAGAAACGGGGAGCTACAAGCAAACCACTTTTCATGCGGAGGGAGATTTTGAAAAACTCAATGAATTAGTCCAACAGCTTTTGGGCGTTGACTTAAACGATTTAAGAAAATAATCATGCATCTGTACAAAACTCCTGAAGGCCCGCTCTGGATTTATCACGAAAACGCATATCTTTTAAAAGGCGAATGGGATGCGCTGATCAATCAATCCAATCTTCATCAGCATCTTAACCACTTATCTGCCAAAGCAGAACGAATTTCTGAGGCTCAAAGTCAGGACTTGATTAAAAATTCATTAGCTCCCATTAGCAATCAGGAAGTATGGGCGGCTGGTGTTACCTACCTGCGCAGTCGCGATGCACGCATGGAAGAATCAAAAGAATCAGGTGCAGCGGATGTATATCAGAAAGTGTATGAAGCCGATCGGCCAGAATTATTTTTTAAAGCATTGCCGGCTCGCG